>WTBG01000242.1 GCA_013139225.1 Deltaproteobacteria bacterium | reverse complement strand
ACATACAAAGTTTAAGGTAAGAAAACCATCTGCAAAAGTTTTTCCACTCTGTGGGTAATACATGTCGGAGGAGTTTGCAGTTGTGTTTATGGTAAAGATGTGAGTTTTAGCATCGCCTTTCAAGTGTACTCCTTCCCCCGATGAGGTATTCTTTTTAACGGCGTCAGGCATGTGGCAATCGATACACTCAAGACCTGCTCTAGAATGAGGCTGGTTGATTTTCTGGTTATGGCAATCAGTGCAATCAGAAGTAAGAGCATCGTGAGTCTCTGAAGTGAGACTGATGTGGGGGTCATGACATTGTACACATTCAAAGGAGATCTTGCTACCAGCAAGTAGTTCGTCGAACTGTTGGTTATACTTTATCAGACCGTCTTCTGTTTCTATCCTGTTCTGGCTGTCCCCTCTGGTATGGCACCGACCACAGAGCGATGAAGAGGTATCAACGATGATATTATCTGGGGAAGGGGAGCTTACATGTTCACTTCCAGGGCCGTGACAGAATTCACATTCTATAAAGCGGTGTTGGTAATTTTGTAAGGAATCAAAAATTTCTGGATGACATGCTCTACAGGTGTCTGATCCTACAAGGGTAGATTCAGTGGAGGTTTTTCCTCCAATGGTAAAAGTTGTTTCCCTTTCCGCTGGCGGATTCATAATGCCAACGTAAGTTATGCTGAGGGTGGCGGTGCCGCTTGTTGCATCCGGAGGAAGTTTTGAATCCCAGGTGGTAGTATGACTGCCTTTAGACAGAATCCCATATTGCGAGGGGAGGATTTCTTTAAACGTGTTGCCGTAAACTATCCCTCGTATCAATACAAAGGCAATAAAACTTTCTGTAGTGTAATTAACCTCATAGCGTATGTCATCACCGGGATTAAAGAGGGTTTGAGGGTTGTCTGATAAATCACAGGTGAATAAGCTATCTACACTCATAATCTCAGAAGGGTACACCTTGTCAAAAGGTATCATGCTTACTGCTGATATTATACTGACAAAGATTAGAACACGTTTAAGTGAGCTTATCATATTAGTTATGAGGGTAAGGTGTTTAAAAAGGAATAATAGTTGAACCTAGCTTAAACTTCGCTTAAGCTAGGTTTGTTATTGACGGTTTCATAAAAAATCATATTTCCCCTCCCTGGTGGGAGGGGATTAAGGGGAGGGGGAAATATAACTGGATGAAATATTATTGTTTTCTCCCTCACCATTTAGACTTTTGCGAAGAATCATTATTAAGCTGCAAAAACCCCAGGACATTTTATGGAGTGCTCAGTATATATCCTGTGAGCACCGCTGGACTTATATTGGCACCAAAGTAGGCTATGCCAGCGCAATTAATATAAGAATCACTTGCAAAGCCACTTAAGAGGAGAAAAAGGCCGTAACCCTTATAATAATTGTTTGACCAATAGAACGCGGTAAAGAAATTTCCAAACGACAAGTAAGTTCCGAACCCATCCATACATTGTAAGATCAAAACGTTATCGGATCTAAAGGTCATGGTAGTAGCACTACAGCCTTCTTTAAATGGCCACACTAAAAATACTTCGTATCGATTCCCTTTGATGGTTGATTGGAGGACTGTGGTCGTAGTGGTGGTTTCTCCATCAACTGTAGTCGTAGTGGTCGTCTCTCCTCCCTCACAGTCAGCATGACAAACAATGCAAGATGCACCAGAAGGATCGTAAGCAATTGAATCTTCATGGAAAAGGACTAATTCGCATTTGCCAGGTTCACCCAGCGGATGGCACACGATACATGTAGAAGAAGCTACATTCCCCTTCCCAGGTGACCCGTCATGGCATGAACCACAGTCACTGTGAGCTGATATGCTGTGTAATTCTCCACCAGGGAAAGAGGCGTCGTGACATTCCAAACAGCCAGTATCATCCACCATTAGATTCGACGTACCCAGTTTTGGGAACATAAAAGCAACAGCTAAAATAAAAGAAACACAAAATATTGCAATGCTTATCTTTTTCACCACTACACCTCCTTTGTTCCTTATCCTCAATTCTATTTCAAATTTTCAGTTACTTCACGTTTATTAATTGTATAATGAATTGCGTGATTATTCAATGTGCTGTTACTCAATATCATTGCTTTTCATTTTGCAGAAAAAGCATTTGAAGTAAAGCAAAAAAGATTTTCTTAGTCAAGAAAAAAATGATAGACTTCATTTTTTGTTCTTTTCTTCTGCTTTATAATGTAATATATAACTAAACGCTCCCTAACCATTTCTTGATTGCCGTAGTTCTCTTTTGGGTTTTTAGTAAAAAAAATGATATAAGGAAACAGAGGAAAACAAAGGATTGGAATAGTGCCAGCTTTTCGCTTAAGAACAAAAATTATTTTCTGGGTGGTTGTTACTTTGCTGGTAATGCAAACCATGTATTTTTACATCATTTATAAAGACCGTAGCAAACAATCTTTAGAAATGACAGAAAAGGCTTCCAGACAGTTAAGTTCTATTATAAAGAAAACTCTTGAATATAAAATGGAGAGGAAACAATGTAAAGATGTACAACAGACAGTAGAAATTATAGGAAATCAGAAGGACGTTGAGCACGTTATGATCATAAAAAAGAGAGGAAAGGTTGTCTTTTCCTCCAGAAAAGGAGATATTGGAAAGATTTTATCTATAGAAGAAAAATCCTGCCAAATATGTCACCAACAGAAACCATATCCACATGATGAAATAAAAGTTTTTACACTTGGCGGAGAAAGAATTTTACGCAATGTTAACCCAATCAGAAATAGTGAAAGGTGCAATGCTTGTCATGATAGCCAGGACAAGATATTAGGCGTATTAGTTGTTGATACCTCTCTTCTTCCGCTGGATGAAGAGTTGGGTACTGCTAGAAACAGAATGATTTTTTTCACCATTATCATTTTTCTTTCCGTTTCCTTAATTTTAGCATTGTTAATATATGTTTTAGTTGATCGACCGATTGGGAAATTGGCAAGTGTTGTCTCTAATGCAGCAGAAGGCAGATTGGATAGTAGAGTTGACATTGTGAGTAGGGATGAATTAGGGAAGTTGAGCAAGGGTTTCAATATGATGATGGATAAAGTAACTCACTTCAATCAAGAGCTTCAGGAAAGAGTAAAATCAGCGGTAGAAGAATGCCGCAGATTTAATGTTGAGTTGATGAAAGTGAATCGTCACTTGGAAAAAGCAAATAGAGAGTTGCAAAAAAGTCAGGAACAGATCATTCAATCGGAAAAAATGTTTGCTGTAGGACAACTTGCTTCTGGTGTAGCTCATGAAATTAATAATCCGTTAGGTAGTATACTTACCTACATAAAACTGGCTATAAAAAAGCTAGACAATTATTCATCTGATTCTAACATATTAGAAATATCTCAGTTGAAGAAGTACATGGCTACAGTAGAAGGAGAAGTCAACCGTTGTAAAGGGATAACCAGGAGTCTTCTGGATTTCTCGCGCGTGAGAGAGCCGGAGATGAACGTGGTAGACATAAATGATATTTTAAATAATGCTCTTGAACTTGTAGAGCATCAATTGTCTGAGCAGAGGATAAACCTGGTTAAGAAGGTTGGTTCCTCAACTTCAAAAATAGTTGCTGATTCCCACCAAATACAGCAGGTTTTTATAAATATAATTCTAAACGCTATCCATGCTATGTCTGAGGGTGGTATACTGGAGATTACCACCAGAAAACGTTCAAAGTCTGCTGAAATAGTGTTTAAAGATTCAGGGTGTGGGATTGTGGATGAGGATTTGCCCAGGATATTCACACCATTTTTCACCACTAAAAAAGTGGGGGAAGGAACCGGCCTGGGACTTTCTGTGGCATACGGTATTATTGAAAACCACGGCGGAGAAATAATAGTGAAAAGTAAAACAGGGGAGGGAACAACGGTAATCATTATGTTGCCAGTCGTTTTTGACAAGGGTAACACTGGTTCTGGAAAAGGAAGGGGAAAAGCAGTTGGAATATAAAAGCAAGATTATGATAGTAGATGATGATCAAACCATGAAAAGTTCTCTCCTTGAATGGTTTGAAAGTGAAAACTATCACGTTTATGGTGCTTCAAGCGGAGAGGAAGCGATAGAGAAGATATCGGATGGGAGCTTCAATATTATTATTACTGATTTGAAGATGCCGGGCATAGATGGTCTGGAGCTTCTCCGCTACGTGAAGCGTGAACACCATAATATAGAAGTAATTATTATGACAGCTTATGGGACAGTGGAAACAGCGGTAAATGCCATGAAAGAAGGAGCCTATGATTATGTGGTAAAACCGTTTTCCCCTGAAGAGATCGACATGGTTGTAAAAAAGATTATTAACCATCAATCTCTCATCAGGGAAAATATCCTCCTTAAAGAGCAACTGCATGAACTCCACCGGTTTGAAAGCCTTATTGGCAAGAGCAGTAAGATGCAAGACATATATGCCCTCATAGAAAACATTGCTCCAAGTAACATTACTGTTCTAATACAGGGAGAAAGTGGTACAGGGAAGGAACTATTAGCCAGAGCTATCCATAACTCCAGTTTGCGAAAAGAGTATCCTTTTATTACAGTAAGTTGTGGTGCACTACCCGAAACCATTCTGGAGAGTGAACTGTTTGGTCATGAAAAAGGAGCATTTACGGGGGCTATAACCAGGAAGGAAGGTAGATTTGAAATGGCCGATAAGGGCACACTCTTCCTGGATGAGATTGCCGATATGAGCCAGAAATCTCAGGTGGATTTGCTCAGGGTTTTACAGGAGAAAGAGTTTCGCAGGGTAGGGGGGACCGAATTGATAAAGGTTGATGTTCGCATTATTGCTGCTACCAATAAGGATCTGGACAAAGAGGTGGGGGAAAAGAGGTTTAGAGACGATCTTTATTACAGATTGCATGTTACTCCTATCAATTTACCTCCTTTGAGGGACCGCCATGAAGACATTCCTCTTCTCATCAAGCATTTTTTAGAAATATATAATAAGGAATATGAACGAGAGGTGAGAGACGTTTCGCCCGCAGCCTTTAATTTGTTGCTGCAATTTAGTTGGCCGGGTAATGTGCGAGAGTTGGAACATGTGATAGAACATTCAATATTGATGACCAGGGGCGATACAATCAGGGAAGAGAACTTGCCGGACAAGTTAAAGAGGACATCAAATATGAATGCTGAAGGAGACTTTTTGGACATAGAAAACGAGAGTTTGAAAGACAGGGTTGAACAATTTGAAAAGCAGAGCATCATAAAAGCACTACAGAATGCTCGAGGAGTTAAGAAGAAAGCAGCGAGCATCCTTGGAATATCTCCTAGAAATTTGAGCTATTTTATAAAGAAATATAATATGTGAAAGCAGGAAACTTATGGAGATGTCTGGAAATATGTTTTATCCCCTGAAATTACAGAAGGGAGTTGATAATGCCTCCTAAAGGTGACTCAAAATGGAGTATAATTGCTATCATAATCAATATAATCTTCTGCAGTCTACTCATTAGTTTATTTGGGTACTTTGCCTTCCGATTAATTGCTTCTTTATTTTAACCCAAATAGTGTATTTGAAACCACAGATTCACCCCGTTAGATACCTACTTATATCAGGTGAACTATTTCAGATGTCAACCCTGTTGGATAAATTACACTTTCACAAAGTTTACTATCTAACGGGGGA
>WTBG01000221.1 GCA_013139225.1 Deltaproteobacteria bacterium | reverse complement strand
TTAAAATATCCTGTTTGTTTTTCTGCTAGATTTACGGCTTTACTTTTTTCTGCTTCTGCCATACCAACCTCCTCTTTACCTGAAAAATGAACTTCACTTCTCCTTAATTCTTTTAAATAGGATACCTTTATCTCCTTTGAAGGGTTTTCTGTGGTCATGTTCGTTGCTTACAATTTTCCATGGAATACCATTTGGGAAAGCATTACATACTGCTCTTTTTTTGTTATCCAGATGAAAATGCTGGCACTTCGTGCATTGTGGTACTGCTTTCATTTCTCAAAACCCTCCAGACCATTAAACACACACCGCAGAGTTCGCAGAGTACACGGAAATAATTTTATTAACCTCTGTGGTCTCAGTGTGTTCTGCAATGAAAAACATTATAGCAACTTATAGACAACTACTCCACTAATTTTTTATTATTGATAAATGCTAATTGAACCTCAATCGTAAAAATGTGGATGTCAAATTATCCTGCTAAATTGTACATAAATGTACCTCCTGCAAATCCCATCAGTTTATCCCTTGTATTTCAGTTAGATACACCCAACTCTACAATTTAAGGTGTACAAAAGTGAACATTGTCCTGCCTGCCTGGGAGGAAATCATTTCCCTTATTTTCTAATTAATTAGTAAAGAAAATTGATTTATTAGCCGATTGAATAGGTTGTGACTGCTCATTAGCGAATATAGTAATAATCTGGCAGGAATATTGCTTTATCCTGGAGATAAATGACTTTGAATAGTTTTTTTAAAATACAAGGAGGTAGTTAATGTCATCAAGAGCTAATATTTTGGTTGTCGATGATGATTTGGGCCCTAGAGAATCGATGAGGATGATTTTAAAAAATACACACAATGTTTTTATGGCCGATAATGGTGAATCTGCCCTGCGTGTCATTGAAGAAAAGCCGATTGACCTGGTGACATTGGATCTCAAAATGCCCGGTATGCCAGGGATGGATGTTTTAAAAGAAATTAAAAGAATCAACAAGAATGTAGAAGTTATTATCGTTACGGGATATGGAACTCTAAATACTGCGACTGAAGCCATGAAGCATGGAGTGAATAGCTACATTACCAAGCCCTATAATATCGAGGAAATTACTTCACTTATAGATAAAGCCATCGAGCATAGAAAGTTCAATCTAAAATTGAGAAATTTTTTTCAAGAGGCACTCTTCTCGGATGAGGATGGGGTAACAGAAGAGATGGATAATTTGCCTCCACTCAATGAAGGTTCCTTAACGGGCACGGATATATCTGAAGAACTGCTGGATGTCACGGAATTAAAATTTAAAAAGATGAAGGAGAGAAAAGATGATTTTTCCAAGGAGATTAAAGAGCTGGAGGAAAGGCTGATTCGTTCGGAGAAGCTTTCCATGGTGGGACAACTGGCGGCAGGTTATGCCCATGAACTGAATAATAAGTTGAGCACCATATCAGGATATGCTGAGTTCCTTCACGGTAAGATAAGTAGAAGTCATCCGGAGCTTTCAGACTTGTTAAATAATCTGCAGACCATATCTAATCAAATTGACAAATCTACCAAGTTTACAAAAAACATCCTGGACTTATCTCGTGAAGAATCATCAGAAAGCGAGCCCACCGATGTTCAAAAGATGATTGAACAGGTCCTGACGTATGTTGAACATAAGGCTCACAAACAAGAGATAAAAATAACGAGGGAGCTGGGGTCTCATTTACCGCTGATATCAGTTGACCCTGGGAAATTAGAGCAGGTGTTTCTAAACCTTACTCTCAATGCTTTTCATGCAATGCCAGATGGGGGTACCCTGAGCATTAAAGCAAGTCGAGTTGCAAGGGAAATGGGAGATTTGCTGAGGTTGGAGTTTAAAGACAGCGGTCAAGGCATCGCAGCGAAAAATATTAAGAAGATATTTGAGCCTTTTTTCTCAACAAAAGGTGAAGGTGTGGGAACTGGTTTGGGTCTTTTTATCTCTAGAAGAATTGTTGAAAGTTTTCAGGGCAGCATTGAAGTGGTGAGTAAGGAGAAGGAGGGAACCACGTTTATCATTGAATTCCCCGCTCTTATGAAATAGTTTTTGGTTTCTTAATTAATGTTCTTGTAAAAAGTCAAAACTCGAGTCACTCCCGCGAAACCTGTCCTCGACCCAATCGGGGAGCAGGAGTCCATAACAACCTGAAATTCCTGGATCCCTGCTTTCGCAGGAATGACATGTTTCTTCAACCGGTTACATCCTTTCCTGTCATCCCTGCGAAAGCAGGGATCCAGGAACTAATAGACAACTTGAGTATTGTAGATAAGCAGGTTAAAGTATTTAAAAAGGTGAGGGATGTCGGATAAGTGGATAAGATGTATAGAATGTAATGAAGTTACACACGTTACGGATTATGATTGCTCCCCTCAATATCAATGCGATGAGAAACTTGAAGAGGTTATTGAGAAACCTATGGATGACATGAGAAACTTCATGGTTCAGCATCGGCATCACAAGATAGAGGAGCTATCAAGAATTAAAGATTCCTTTATAAGTGAGGGGGCTTATGTAGAACCATTAAAAGTGAGCTATTTTGAGGCTACCAATGGTAAAGAGCGATTTGTAATTAAGAAGTGGAGGGATGACATTAATGATCCCTTACAGTATGAACTTATTTCCGGTTATATTAAGACAACTATCAGTCTGGAGGTACAATTAGATGAGATAAGAAAGCAGTTACGTGATGAAATAAAACACCCTTCCATTACGGAAACGAAAATCGAACGGTTCATTCAAATCATTGAGAAAGTTGCTTCACAATTTTCTGCTGGAGATAAAATCGAAATAACTGCGGAAACGGATACTCCGCTGATCTCTTATTGTAAGATGGATACCGATTTTACAAGAGAGATCTTAAGATTGAGTGAGGAAATTTTTAGTGCGGAAGAATTGAAGGAAATAGAGCAGTTCATATACCGGAACAACAACGATAATGAACCCATGACACTGCTTCTAAAAAGGGCATTTACTATAGAAGAGGAGAACTCGAAGCTAATTGAACTGGAAAAAGAGGAATCACATCTTGACAAGGTAGTTTCACAAAGAACTTATTGAGAAACGTTTACTTTTACTAGCATAAGTCCCTCACCAAGCTGCTCCAGCCCTACCAGCATCTGCCACTTATTCTTTTCAAATTGAGGAAGAAGAGCGTTATTTACTGAACGTACTCGAGGACTGTTAAACTTCAGAGGATTGATGAACTCGCCTCTTTTTTTTAACCGGTAATCCAGATGAGGTCCCGTAGATAATCCGGTAGACCCCACATAGCCAATTACCTGTCCTTGTTTAACTTTCTTCCCCCGCTTCATACCCTTAGCAAGTCTTGAGAGATGCCCATAGAAGGAAGTGTATATGTGGTTGTGTCTTATTATAATGCATTTTCCATAACCACCCTTCCAGCCAATGAAAATTATTTTTCCATTGCAGGTTGCTTCAACAGGTGTGCCGGTAGGAGCTGCGTAATCTACCCCCAGGTGGGGACGATAGATTCTCAAAACAGGATGAAACCGCCTTCTGGAAAACCTGGAGCTTATACGGCTGTATCTTAAGGGTGATTTGAGAAACTCTCTGGTAAGAGACCTCCCCTTATCATTATAGTAAGCAGCTCTTCCCTTATCATCTTCAAAATAAAAAGCTCTAAATTGCTTTTCTCGATTGGTAAATTCTGCAGCCAAAATCTTTCCATACTTTACAAACTCACCATCTCTATATATCTCTTCAAAGAGAATTTTAAAACTATCATTTTCTCTAATATCGCTGATAAAATCTACATCCCAGGCAAAAATATCGGCAAAATTTAAAATCAACTGGGGATGGCCTCCAGCCTTAATGCAATCATTAAAAAGATTGCTTTTGATTGTGCCGCTGATTGCACAAAGTATAGTATCGAAAACAATTTCTTCTTTGGAAGCGAGGAAACCTTGATCGGTTTTGGTTGCAATGAGCAGGTGTCGGTCGTCAAAACTGTATTCCAAACGGTTCAGGGAATGGTCAACAGGATCAATCTTTAAAGACATGGTAATACCCGGCCTTATTTTTTTGAGATTGCAAATCTCTTTACTGCTTTCTATTAACTGAAAAATCTCATTAGGAGTACAGTCAAACTCCAAAAGCACATCGTAGAATGTATCCCCCTTTTTAAATGTATACTCTACTCCCTTAATTGTTTCCTGATGTTCACAAAGAACAGGGATTACCCCTTTCGTGTTATCAGTCGGAATATTTATTCTGCTTTTGTGAGTAACGTGGCTCTCTTTAGAAACAGCCAGGTAAGCTGCTATAAGTCCGATTAGGATAAAAGGAAGAGTAACCAATCCCAACTTAAGGGATTTCGTAATCGTAGTTCTCCTTTTAATGATCCTTCGCAGCTTAAACTTCAGCAGTGTCTTTTTGTTACTTCTTGTTATATCTTTGTTTGACCAAACTATCATAGCTTCTTCTTTCTCAAGTTATGCTGCTCACCTTTTTATATTCTATAGTATACCATCGTGCTGCAAAACGCAAAGCATTAGTTGTTATTAATGAGATTGCCATGCCCTTCTGGCTTGCAATGATTGTAATGACCGTAATTTTAGATATGCAAAAATGTGATGCGGGGAAGTAGAATATTTCTCATCTCTTTCACCTTGCAGTTTTGGCAGGGATCGTGTAGTCTTTGCTTCTATATGCAGAAACTATTTTAGCAAATAATTTTATAACAATAGGATGTGCTTAGGGTAATGAAGCGATACTGGATAGTGAGTACCGGAGTAATGGAGGGATGGATTAAACGAATGCGGATTTCGGCCCCGGTGAAATAGATGCAAAAATCATTTCACGGGGTAAAATTGCGGCCCGCCCTGCCTGCCCTGGTGCGACTCCCCGATGGGATGCTCGACAACGGATAAACCAGGTCTGGGCCAGGGGTGCGACTTGTAGAGTGCCGTTGATGCTATTAATATTCCGTGATAGAAGATCAAAACTTATTCCTATTAAGTTCGGTCTGGGCCAGGGAATGCGGAATGAAAACCCAAAACATAACAACTCACCTTATAGTTGATGAGAATTTGTAGTAAAGGGGAAAGAAGGTTGTCTTTGCGAGCCCGAAGGGCGTGGCAATCTTATCAAAAATGGCAGAAGACCACGGGTGTAAACCCGTGGGTATCTACTTCTAAAGATTGCATAATAGTATCCAGAATCTAGTATCTAGCATCCAGCATCTGTCATCAAGACTCTTTTCTGTGCCAAGCTAGATCTGAGCTGATACAACTATCTTCAGAGAAATGGGCTATGAAACTACCTGAACTTTTAGCACCAGCCGGTAATCTGGAAAAACTAAAGATTGCAGTTCACTATGGCGCTGATGCTGTCTACTTGAGTGGTAAAAGGTATGGATTGAGAAGTTATGCTGGGAACTTTACACTTTCTGAGATGGAAGAGGGAATCAGGTTTGCCCGTGAGCACCAGGTTAAGGTTTATGTTGCGGTCAACATCATTGCTCACAATGATGATCTTGTTGATCTTCCTGATTATCTCTCAAGTCTGAGTGACTTAAGGGTTGATGGACTGATTATTAGTGATCCTGGCATAGTGTCTAAAGCCAGGCAGATTGTTCCTCATCTCCCGCTCCATTTAAGCACACAACTTAGCACTTCCAACTGGTGCAGTGCCCAATTTTGGCAGCAGCAGGGAATATCACGCATTAACCTTTCAAGAGAGCTTTCTTGTCATGATATTGCACTTATTAAACAAAGAGTACCAGTAGAAATTGAAATATTCATTCACGGCGCCATGTGTATCTCTTATTCGGGAAGGTGCCTTCTAAGCAACTATCTTACAAATAGAGACCCTAACAAAGGAGAATGCTCACATCCCTGCCGCTGGCAATATGCTCTGATGGAAGAGAAACGTCCTAATGAGTATTTTCCCATTACTGAAGATGAATATGGGAGTTATGTCTTCAACTCAAAAGACCTCTGCCTCATAGAATACATCCCTGAGATTGTAGCATCCGGGATTGATGCTCTCAAAATCGAAGGTAGGATGAAAGGGATTCACTATGTTGCTGGTGTCACACGAGTCTACCGCCATGCACTGGATTGTTATGGAGAAAATCCTGAGAAATACCAGTTTCAGACCAAGTGGCTTGAAGAATTGAAAAAACTGAGTCACCGAGACTACACTACCGGGTTCTACCTGGGTTCCCCCTCCAGTGAGAGTTTTAACTACACCACTTCTGAATATATTAGAACCCATGAATTTGTGGGAGTTGTGAGAGAAATTTTACCATTGCCAGGGGAGAGATCTTCTTCTAATTCGGAAAAGCTTATTAAAATTCAGGTTAGAAATAAAGTGATACAGGGTGAACAGGTTGAGTTTATCAATAAAAACCTGAATAGTTATCATACCAGGCTGGATGAAATAACGAATGAAGCAGGGGAAATGGTACAGGTAGCACAGCCGGGTCAGGAAATTGTGATCAGGACAAATTTGCCAATAGGAGCAAATGATATTTTAAGAAGGGAGAAAATCTGAAATATGCTTTTCGCTGTTAGAAAGAATCCCTTTTCGGGCGTTCTAACAATGTTTATGAAAAGTATAAAAGTTGATAAGCGAAGGTAAAAAATTTGACAAGATAGCCTTTTTAAGTTATCCTGTTCGGTGCATATCTTTATACACAATAAAGATGTGTTGTTTTTTATTGACAAAAGATTATTTTGTGAATATATGAATAGACCCTAAAATGGACAGATTAGAGCAAAGCAGGAATGATCTTAAGATTAGATTGGATGAAATAGAGGAATCTGGATATCGTCTGTCCTGCAGTAGGAATAAGGATTGGGTTAATAATATATTCAAGGATATACAAAACACTGATTTTACTTCTATTGATGAGATTAGTATTCAGATAGAGGTTTTCAGGGTGGGGAAGGATGTTTTTCTAAAAGGCCTGTTCAATACAACTGTAAGGACAAGCTGTGTGAAATGCCTTGATAGTTTTGATTTACCTATTGAGGCAATATTCCACTACAATCTTTGTGCTGCAGATGAAAAGGAGCTTTTGCCAGAGAAAGAGATTAACAAAGCAGATTTGGATCTGTCCTGCTATCAGGGTGATAGCATTGATGTAGTACCATTGCTTAGAGAACAAATCATTTTGAATGTCCCCTCATACCCGTTATGTCAAGAAGCGTGCAAAGGAATATGTCCGCAGTGCGGGTTAAACTTGAATCACAGTTTGTGCCAGTGTGATAAAAAAGAGGTGACTTCCTCCAGGTTTGAAATTCTAAAAGAGCTTTCTCTAAAACAATAATCCAAGTATAAGAGAGGAATCGTAATGGCTTTACCAAAAAGAAGGCTTTCGAAAGCAAGGAAGAGGAAACGGCGGACTCATGATAGTCTATCCCAGGTGAACTTAACCACCTGTCCACAGTGCAATGAATCAAAACTACCCCACCATGTCTGTCCCCATTGTGGAACCTATAAAAGTAGAGAAGTGATAAAAGTCGAAGAAGTATAACCGTAACCAAATATTTTTAGCAAGTTATAATTTTTGGGAAAATTGAATTATGATAAGAGCCAGGATCGTTAGTACAGGTTCCTATTTGCCTGAAAAAGTGCTGACTAACCAAGACTTAGAGAAGATGGTTGATACCAGTGATGAGTGGATTACTACCCGTACCGGTATTAAGGAGAGAAGAATTACCAGTAACGGAGAGGCTTCTTCAACTCTCGCAACCCATGCTGCACGAAGTGCCCTGGAAATGGCGGGGATTTCTCCCGAAGAGCTGGATCTGATTATTGTGGGTACAATGACCCCTGATATGCTTTTCCCTTCTGTGGGGTGTTTGCTTCAGGATAAGCTAGGAGCAAAAAGAGCGGCAGCTTTTGATATTTTTGCTGGTTGTACAGGGTTCATTTATGCGCTATCTGTTGCAGACAGTTTTATTAAGAATGGCAATTACCAAAAGGCCCTGGTAGTTGGAGCTGAAAATATGTCTAAGATAGCCGATTATCAGGATAGAAGAACCTGCGCATTATTTGGAGATGGTGCTGGTGCAGCGGTGTTAGTGAGAGAAGAAGGTGATAGGGGCATTATATCTACCCATCTTCATTCAGATGGAAGATACGCCAACTTACTCTATCAACCCGGAGGCGGTACGGCTATCCCTGCTACACATGAAAGTATTGATAAGAGACTGCATTATCTCAAAATGGATGGTAACAAACTCTTTAAGATCGCTGTTAAATCGCTGGAGGAGACCGTCCTGGAAACATTAGCTTTTAATAATATAAAAAATGGTGAAATTGACCTCTTCATACCCCATCAGGCTAACCTGAGAATTATACAAGCCATAGCGAAACGATTGAACCTGCCCGAAGAAAAAGTCTTTGTCAACATTCAAAAATATGGTAACACTTCATCGGCATCTATACCAATTGCACTTGATGAAGCCAATAGAGAAGGGAGGATCAAAGATGGTGACTTGATCCTTTTTAATGCCTTTGGTGCAGGACTGACCTGGGGAGCAGCTCTGGTGAGGTGGTAAGTAATTTCTACATGTGATGATGATTTAAAATTATTCTACAAATATAGGAGAGTGCTATAATGGATTATGGTTTTACTGAAGAACAAAAGGAAATTGTGGAATTGACCAGTAAGATTGCAAGAGAAAAGATACTTCCTGTTCGGGCTGAGCTCGACGAAACAGAGGAATTCCCTTGGGAAATTATAAACGTACTTGCTGATGCCGGACTTTTTGGAATTTATATCCCCGAGGAATATGGCGGCTTGGGATTTGGCAATCTTGAAAATTGCTTAGCTATTGAAGAGCTTAGCAAGCACTGTATAGGTGTTTCGGTCTCTTTTGCTGCAAGTGGGTTAGGTGCATACCCGATATTGCTTCATGGGAATGAAGAGCAGAAAAAGAAATACCTTCCCCCAATAGCATCAGGGAAAAAGATAGCAGCCTTTGGCTTAACTGAATCAGGTGCTGGCAGCGATGCTGCGGCTATCCGTACCACAGCAGTAAGAGATGGTAATGAGTATGTAATAAATGGTGTCAAGCAATGGATTACCAATGGAGGAGAGGCTGAAATTTATTCAATTGTTGCTAAAACAGATAAGAGTAAGGGGGCACGGGGTGCCAGTGCTTTTATTATTGAGAAGGATACACCAGGATTTACCTTTGGAAAGAAGGAAAAGAAGCTGGGAATTAGAACATCTGCTACCAGGGAATTGGTGTTTGAGGACTGCCGTGTTCCCAAGGAAAATATGATTGGTCGAGAAGGTGTGGGGTTTATTGTTACTATGAAAACTTTTGACCAGACCCGCCCCGGTATTGCTATTCAGGGGGTAGGATTAGCTCAGGGGGCCCTCGATGCAGTTATTGAGTATGCCAGGGAAAGAAGAACTTTTGGCAAACCAATTATTGCCCATCAAGCTATTCAGCATATGATTGCTGATATGGCTACAGAGATTGAGGCAGCACGGGCGTTAACTTATCTTGCTGCGAGGACTGCAGATAATAACTCAAAGGATTTATCCAAGGTTTCGTCTATGAGTAAGCTGTTTGCTACCGATGTGGCTATGCGGGTGACAACGGATGTGGTTCAAATATTTGGTGGCTATGGATATATGAGAGAGTATCCAGTGGAAAAGATGATGCGTGATGCCAAGATACTCCAAATCTATGAAGGGACTAATCAGATTCAACGAAATGTTATAGGGCAACATCTTATTAAAGAAAGCGCAAGCAAGCGCTAGCGAAGCTTCGCCTCAAACCGATGAGGCTTCGTAATACCAGAGAGATAAATGTCAGAGACAGCTTTTATTTTCCCAGGACAGGGAGCCCAGTACATAGGTATGGGCAAGGAACTAGCAGATAATTTCAAGGTTGCTCGTGAGACTTTTCAGGAAGCAGACGAGGCTTTAAAATTTAGTATTTCCAGCCTTTGTTTCAATGGACCAGAAGAAGAGTTAAAATTGACACCTAATACCCAGCCGGCCATCCTGACAGCTAGCATTGCAGCCTTACGGGTATTGTCTTCCGAAACGGGTATTAACCCGGTACTTCTGGCAGGCCACAGTTTGGGAGAATATTCTTCTTTAATAACTGCTCAGGCCCTAAATTTCTCCGATGCAGTGCAAATTGTTCGTCTCAGAGGAAAATTCATGCAGGAGGCAGTACCTGCGGGAGAGGGTACTATGGCGGCTATCTTAGGGTTAGAGGCGGATGAGGTTCAAGATATCTGCAGGCAATCTGCACAGGAAGAAGTCGTCTCTCCGGCAAATTTTAACAGCTCCTGGCAGATAGTAATTTCCGGGCATACTGAAGCAGTATCACGGGCTGTTGAAAATGCACTGGAGCGGGGAGCAAAAAAGGCAGTGATGCTGGCGGTAAGTGCACCCTTTCATTGCAGCTTGATGAAACCAGCAGCAGAGAAGTTGAAAGAAGCCTTGCAAAATGTACCCGTATGTGATATCCACATTCCTGTAATTTCAAATGCTGATGCACGGCCTTATCCCTCTAAAGAAGAGATTAAGAATCTTCTGGTTAAACAGGTCAATCACCCTGTTAGATGGGAAGAGTCTATGAGAGAAATGGTTGCTAAAGGTGTAAAGACTGTTATTGAGATAGGACCCGGGAAAGTGCTTACGGGTCTGATGAGAAGGATTACCAAAGAGGTAAAAACTTTAAACTTGGAGGATCTAAAAGGTCTAAAGGAAATATCCCAACAGAATTAAGATGCTCTCGTAAAAAGTTAGAAACCTAGTCACTCCCGCGAAAGCGGGAGTCCATAACAACCTGAAATTACTGGATTCCTGCTTTCGCAGGAATGACAAAAAAGGAGCAAATTGGACTTTTTGCAAATACCTTAATTAAAAGTGACAGAATCATGGAACTAAATAACAAAGTTGCTGTTGTTACGGGAGCTGCTCAGGGTATCGGTAAGGTTATTGCGATGCTTTTAGCTGGAAAAGGTGCATCTCTCGTTGTGTGTGATATAAATCCGGACATGGCAAATGAGACGGCTAATGAGATCGAAGTGGCAGGAGGGAAATGTCTTGCTCTCAAGTCAGATGTCACAAGCGTTCAAGATGCAGAGAAAATCATTAAGGAGACCGTTGAGCATTGTGGATCTGTGGACATTTTAGTCAATAATGCGGGCATTACTAAAGACAATGTCCTTCTCAGGATGAAGGAAGAACAGTGGGATCAGGTAATGGCAGTTAATCTTAAAGGAACTTTCAATGTTACCAAAGCTGCTATTAAGG
>WTBG01000273.1 GCA_013139225.1 Deltaproteobacteria bacterium | reverse complement strand
TAAAAATGAAAAATTTTTGGGAAGCTATCCTGATAGTTACTGTTGCGGTTCTTATCCCCGGTTGTGTTTCCATGCCCCCTATACCCATCACTTCCTTCCAGCTTGATCAGATCAATACTTCTTGCATACAAGGGAAGGTAATAGTGATTGACCCCGGTCATGGGGGAAAATACAGGGGTGCTATTGGAAAGACGGGGTTAAAGGAATCGGAGGTTAATCTGGGAGTTGCCCTCCATCTGTGGGGTCTTCTATATAGTGCTGGTGCCAAGCCAGTCATGACCCGAACCGCTGATACCACCGTGGTTTCTCCTCATTATAAACGGCTTAGTGATGATTTGCTGGCCCGTAGCAGAATGAGCAACTATCTCAATCCAGATCTCTTTATCAGTATTCATCACAACTCAAATACATATGATACCAGAAAAAATAATCTTGAAGTCTATTATAATCTCATAGATCCTGGTCCCTCCAGAGAACTGGCAGAATGTATTATGAAGAGAATCGAAGAAACCTTTGAGGTAGAAAAAGCTCGGGTGCTCCCTGGAAACTATAGCGTCCTGAGAGAGACCAGAGCAACGGCAATCCTGGGGGAGGCATCTTATCTAACACATAGGGAAAATGAGAGAAGGTTGAGCCTCCACGGTTTTTTGAGATTGGAAGCAGAGGCATATTTTCTTGGAATACTTGATTATTTTAAAAAAGGAATCCCCAGAATTATTGATTTGACGTTAAGTGGTGATCTTCCCTGTCAGGCTCAGCCCAAAGTACTTGGGTGGATTGAAGACGATAAGTGTGGAAAAGGAATTGATCCTGATTCTATCAGGTTTTATCTCGACGGTATTCTGTTAGAACACCACTACAATTCTCAAACGGGGAAGGTAAGTTATATCCCAGAAAGACCTCTCACTAATAGAAGACACACACTGAGTCTTCAGGCAAAAAACTTGGATGGTAACAGTGCAAGACCTGTTAATACAGCTTTTTATATATCACTTCCTCCATTTGATATCGAAACCTATCCTTTGTCTGAAACACTTCTGCCTGATGGATTTTCCAGAACCAGAATTATAGCTGAGGTTGTTGATGAAAACTTAAATCCGGTCGCGGATGGCACACTGGTTAACTTTTTTGCATCAGCAGGGGAGGTTGTGGATTCACTAGTTGTAACCAGGCAGGGAAAGGCAATTACCCATCTGGTTGCGGATTATCAACCTGGATGGACAGAAGTAGTAGCGGCATGTGGTAGAGTGTTGAACACATGCATTGTTACTTTCGATAAACCGGAAAAGAGACTCATAGAGATTTGTATTCATGATAAGGAGGGAAATCCACTTGAAGGAGCTGAGCTGATTTTAGAAGGAGAAATTAATCTTTTGACAGATCGCTTAGGGTACTGCTTTTATCAGGAAGATAGCAATAAGGAAGCAGCATTTACTGTGTGGAAGGACGGATATATACCCGTTAAAGGTTTTTTGGATTTGAGAGGGGAAGAGGTTATTCGCGAGGAACTGGTGTTGGAACCTATAGACCAGGGACTTATGTGGCACAAAGTTGTGGTGATAGACCCTCAGGGTGGAGAAGAAACCGCTGGATTAAAGTCTTCCCATGAGATAGCAAGGGATGAAGCTAATCTACAAACGGCTCTCTGTTTGAAGGAGATGCTTAGACTCGCTGGCGCGACAGTCTTGCTTACCAGAGATAGCGATAATTTTCCTACTCCGGTAGAAAGAGTAATTAATGCGAATAAAATGAGGGCTGACGTTCTAATCTCTATTAATCACAAAAAAGGTTCCTCTTATCTTGGCTACTATTTCAATAGCAAGAAGGGAAGGGTTTTAGCTCGATCGATCAAATATTTTATCGATAGCGAGCTTTCCTGTAAAAAATTGAAGATGACGGAGAGCACTAAATTTGTTATTGTCCATACCAGGATGCCAGCAGTGGAAATTAACCTTGAACGGCGCAAATGCAAAAGATTGCCTGAGGGTGAAGAGGAGAGGGCATGGGCAGAAGCCAAAACGATTTATCAGGGGCTGCGTTCTTATTTTGTGAGTCCGTAAGAAATGCAAAGTAGCGAAGGGGAAAAGCAGAATAGAATTTGGGGGTTTAGAAATTGAGGGGTTTGTGATATGTGATGATGGGTGTATGATGGAAAATATAAAAAAGAAATCACCACTTGCTAAAGCAGGTATATTTTTGTCAAGACTGAAAGTCATTTGTTTTGAACTGCAGAATATCGAAGTGAAAAACATTGTTTTGTCCATTTTAAAAACTTCTGCGGTTCGAGATTCCTTGTTCGATATTCGATGTTCTAAATGCAAAACAACCTAAAGATGTTCGCCTGAAAGGCAGAGGATTTAAACCTGGCGAATGTATTTTTACCACTTAAATCATTGCAATTTTATTAGATTGCTGAGCTAACTCAATAGTCATTAAAAATAAAGAAGGATTACGGTGAACCAGGAAATATTTAGAGAATATGATATCAGGGGAATTGTAGGTGAAACCTTAGACGCTGACAGTGCCCTTAAGGTTGGCAGAGGGTTTGGAACTTACCTCGGTAATTATGGAGGAAAGACTGTTGCGGTCGGTCGGGACAATCGTTTGAGTTCGTTCGACTTGCAGCAGGCAGCTATAGAAGGTTTGATCTCTACGGGTTGTCAGGTAATTGATGTCGGTCAACTTCCTACACCAACACTTTATTTCTCAGTGATCCATCTCAAAACTGATGGAGGGATGATGATTACTGCCAGTCATAACCCCGCTCAATATAATGGCTTCAAGATGCGCAGAGGAGAAGATGCAGTTTTCGGAGAGGAGATTCAGGAGATACGAAAAATTATTGAGAAAGGTGCTTTTGAGGTAGAGGAAGGCAGTAGAAGGGAACGAAATGTGATTGATGATTACCTCTCTTCCATAAGAAACCGGATAAAGTTGAAGCGTCGTTTAAAGGTTGTAGCGGATGCTGGGAATGGAACTACAGGGCCTATTGTTACACCTCTACTTAAAGCGTTGGGATGTGAGCTTATTGAACTCTATTGTGAGCCGGACGGCAATTTCCCCCATCATTTACCTGATCCTACTGTGGAGAAATATTTAGTCGACTTGATTACCAGGGTCAAGGAAACTGGTGCGGATGTAGGAGTTGGCTATGACGGAGATGGAGACCGACTGGGGGCAGTGGATGAAAAAGGAGGCATTGTCTTTGGAGATCAACTCCTCTCGTTATTCGCACAGGATATCTTGCAAAAGAAAAAAGCGAGTGTTGTTTTTGACGTAAAGTGTTCTCAGGCATTGATAGAAACCATCAGTAATTGTGGAGGAACTCCTGTTATGTGGAAGACAGGATACCCCAATATCCAGGCTAAGATGAAGGAAACTCAGGCACCAGTGGGGGGGGAGATGAGTGGACACTTCTATTTCATGGATGACTATTTTGGATTTGATGATGGAATCTTTGCATCCTGCCGCCTTTTACAACTTCTCTCAGGTACTGATGAACTGTTAAGCCAGCTTCTGGGCACTATCCCTCACTATCAGTCAACTCCAGAGATCAGGACGGATTGTTCCGAGAAGGATAAATTTAGAATCGTTAGTGAACTCAAAGACTATTTCAAAAGCAAATTTGAGACTATTGATGTGGATGGGATCCGCATCATCTTTGAAGATGGCTGGGCACTCATCAGGGCTTCTAATACCCAACCCATGCTTGTCTTAAGGTTTGAGGCCAAAACTTTTGAGAGGATGGAAGAGATTAAAAAGATAGTAAGGGATAGACTTAGTGTCTACCCTTCAGTTACCATAGATTTTTAGGTTAAACTGTTTGACAAATAGTTTGATGGTCATGAAACCACAATAATATCAGGTGAGGATAAGAGATTATGAAAGGAATCATATTAGCTGGAGGTTCTGGAAGCCGACTTTACCCAATTACCCGAGTGGTAAGCAAACAGCTGATGCCAATATACGACAAGCCTATGATATATTATCCATTGTCGGTGTTGATGCTATCCGGTATCCGGGAGATTCTGATTATCTCTACTCCCGAAGATCTACCCAGATTCAAGGCTCTTCTAAAAGATGGTTCTCAATACGGCCTCTCTTTCTCTTATGCTGAGCAACCACGTCCTGAGGGATTGGCGCAGGCTTTTATCATTGGTAAAACATTCATAGGCAGTGACAACATTGCCCTTATGCTTGGTGACAACATATTTTATGGTCATGGACTTCCCGATATTCTCAGGAGGTGTTCTGATCTTGAAAAGGGTGGTATAATCTTTGGGTATTTGGTGCGTGATCCTGAGCGTTACGGGGTTGTGGAGTTTGATCAACATGGTAATGTCACCGGGATTGAGGAAAAGCCGGCTAAGCCAAAATCTCGGTATGCTGTTCCGGGGCTCTATTTTTATGACAATGATGTGGTAAAAATATCAGAGGGACTTAAGCCCTCTGCCCGTGGTGAGCTTGAGATTACCGATGTCAATTTGGAGTATTTGCGTCGTGGCCAGCTCAAGGTGGAACTTTTGGGACGTGGGTTTGCCTGGCTTGATACAGGGACACATGAGTCCCTCCAGCAGGCAAGCGAATTCGTGAGGGCCATTCAGGAACGACAGGGACTCAAAACTGCGTGTATTGAAGAGGTTGCATTTCGTCTTGGTTATATAGATAGGAAACAACTTGAGAGCCTTGCCAAAGAAATGATAAAAAATGAGTATGGCAAGTACCTGATGGAAATTCTTGAAGAAGAGGGGAATGAAAAGAATGCCGATGAAGTTTACTGAAATGTCTCTCCCTGGTGTTGTGCTGATTGAGCCTGATGTTTTCAAAGATGATCGGGGATTTTTTATGGAAACCCATCATCAAAAGAAATATGCAAGGGAGGGCATAAAAAAAGTTTTTGTTCAGGATAACTACTCCCATTCACAAAAAGGGGTCATTCGGGGATTGCATTATCAGTTGCGCCACCCACAGGATAAATTAGTTTATGTGATAACAGGAGAAATCTTCGATGTTGCTGTAGATATACGGCATGGCTCCCCCACTTTCGGCAAGTGGGTGGGAACCCTTCTCTCGGCTGAAAACAAATGCCAGATTTTCGTACCGGAGGGATTTGCTCATGGATTCTGCATCCTTAGTGAAACTGCAGATGTTTTGTATAAGTGTACGGATTTCTACAGCCCCGGTGATGAATTAGGAGTTTTGTGGTCTGACCCAACCATTGGTATTGACTGGTCTGTTGAGGCACCTATCCTTTCACCCAAGGACAGCCAATATCCTGGATTGAAGGAAATATCTGAGGACTTATTGCCAAGTTATAAATTGTAACCACTACCTGCTAAAGCAGCTAGATTTTATCAAAACTGAAAGTTATTTATTTTGAACTGCAGAACCGCAGAATATCGAAGTGAAGGACATTATTTTATTCCTTTTAAGAACTTCTGCGGTTCAAGATTCCTTGTTCGATATTCGACATTTTAAATGCAAAACAGGCTAAAGATATTCGCCTGAAAAGCGAAGGGTTTAAGCTTGGTGGGTGGGAAAACAAACTCCTATAACACCGGTTCAATCTTCCAGATATCTTCTGCATACTCAGAGACTGTACGGTCACTCGAGAACTTCCCCAAACGAGCCACATTTAATATAGCCTTTTTCGCCCAGGCAGAAGAGTCCAGATAATCCTGAGAAGCTGTTTCCTGAATATCAATA
>WTBG01000068.1 GCA_013139225.1 Deltaproteobacteria bacterium | reverse complement strand
ACTAACCAAAAATCGCGCCGAATCCCCTAAGCCGAAGGCGAGGCAGCTTAACGCGGGGTTAGGTGTTTTGCAACCCTTAAACCGTTTTTTGCTCACACCACGGAGCGTTCTTCACGGAACATAATCTTACCGCTTGACGCTACCAACTAGCAGAATTAAAATTATCCAATCCAGTGGGCACTTTAGCCCCTGACCCGATGAAACGAAAGCAATGAATGAATTTGAAAAATCAGATATTTCTCTCCAAATTGATGGTACTAAGCCGAATATTTCCGCGATTTCGCGTAAAGGAAAAATGCCCCCCATTGTGTTCCTACACGGTTTTGGGTCCACAAAAGAGGATTACGCAGATATTATTAGGCAAGCAAGTCTTAGCGATTACCCATTTTTGGCTTATGATGCACCTGGCTGTGGAGAAACTTACTGTTCAGAACTAGAAAAAATATCCATCCCCTTTTTGGTCAAAACCGCTATAGCAGTTTTAGATCACGCTAATATCGAGCAATTTCACTTAGTTGGACACTCAATGGGGGGATTAACTGCGTTGATGTTGGCACATCATAACCCTGACAGGGTACTCAGTTTTACCAATATTGAAGGTAATATTGCGCCTGAGGACTGCTTTTTGAGCAGGCAAATTATCGAGTATCCTGCGTCTAATGCTAATGAATTCTTTGAGCATTTTATAGAACGCACACTTCATACACCAGCTTACTCAAGTCCCCTTTATTCAGCGAGTCTAAAACACAAAGTGCGGGCTGAAGCCGTTGAAGGTATTTTCTCCTCTATGGTGTCCTTATCAGATCATGGTGAACTCATGGATAAATTCGTGAGCCTGCCGTGCCCAAAAATGTTCATGTATGGAGAACAAAACCGAGAGTTTTCATATTTAAGCTACATAAAATCCAAAGGTGTCAGACTATCTGAAATCTCAGAGTGCGGTCACTTTCCCATGTACTCCAACCCCCCAATGATGTGGCGCGAGATAGCAGATTTTCTAAATTCGTTTTAGAGAATGATGATGAACAGGGAACTGGGGGGAAACCTTCGCCTCATCACCTTGTTAGGTTGCCTTATCTGCACAATTTGGAAAAGTCTTTATCCCATCCTTTTGCACACCTCTTCAAGAACATTTTTTGCTGTACTACGCAATAATTTTGTATCATTGGCGGGAGTTATTAAATGAAACCCTTTCTCAGATAATTTTGCAGCATTTTCCGGCGTGCTTGCATGTATGCCAGCAATACGGTTGTGCTTAACGACCTGCTTCACAATCGTGTTTAGCGCGTTTTCTAATCTTGGATCGTTCAAGTCTCCCAACCCAGCCAGCCCCATACTTATACTTAAATCTACGGTTCCCACATAAACACCATCGAGACCAGAGGTAGTTACAATCTCCTCAATATTCTCTAAGGCTTGTGCTGTTTCAATCATTGCTAACGTAACGCCTGTTTGGTTAGCATTCTCAAAATAGTCATCACCTGCATAAAGATTTGCCCGTATTGGACCGTAGCTTCGGAATCCAAGTGGTGGATAGCGACACGCGCCTACAAAAGCTTCTGCTTCTTCACGACTGTTGACCATTGGACAGATAAGACCATAAACACCTGCATCTAAGAGCCGCATAATGGTGACAGGCTCATTCCAAGGTACACGAGCTAGTGGTACAGCATCAGTTGTTGAAATTGCTTGCAACATGGACAAGGCTATTTGATAGTCAGCTAAACCATGTTGCATATCAATGGTAATGGCATCGAATCCAGCGTGAGCCATTATTTCCGCTGTCCATGCGCTTGGAATAGTTAACCATGCATTGATTGCAGTTTTACCTTCTTGCCACAGTTCTTTCAGCTTATTTTCTCTCATTTTGTCACTTTTCTATTTTGGCTTGCCCAAAGCCATCACCTACTTTTTTGTACTCCGGTCTTGGGGGACTAAAAATATCTAGCACCACTGCACCAACTTCCTTAGTACGGATGCCATGAGACACTCCACTGGGGGTGTGCCAGAAGTCACCTGCTTTTGCTGAAAACTCTTCATCTCCTTGGATGCGGATGCATTCCCCTTCCATCAAGATTCCCCACTGCTCTTCAACGTGACTGTGGATATTTCCAGACGAATTAGGCTCAATGCGCACAACAGAAAGCATAATGTTTTCACCTACAAAAACGCGAGCATTCAACCCCTCCGCAAGTTTTCGCGCTATACCTTTTGATTCAGTATTCACGTTGAATATCCACTCAGGAAGTTGCGTTATATTTGACATTTTTCTCTCTTTTTTACCTTTGGTGCGTCGGTTTTGAGCTTCATTTTCCAAAATTTTTAAACATTTTTAGACTTTTACGACCTCTTTAACATTGCTACATGATTCAAACACCTAACGACCAAGCTCACCGGCGGCAATGGAGCGCAGCGGAATTGCCGTCCGGTGCAGCGCCTTGTTAGCAGTATTACCAAAGCTCAGGTGAATCCAAAGACGATGCGCAACGAGCAACCCCTTTAACCTTGGCCAGAATTCCTGGTTTTAGTTCTAAAGCCATCCACGCTTCTGGGTATTCCAGTTTGTAAGGTGGCCCAATACTGTG
>WTBG01000017.1 GCA_013139225.1 Deltaproteobacteria bacterium | reverse complement strand
CCGACACCTGCAAAGTCATCCACGCCCGTATTGAATATGAGGACATTGCCAACATCTATCCAACTGATGTAGCGATTGCAGCAGATATCAAGGAGACAATCCAGGCGCTTACTGCTTCTATCAAGGGGATGCTTACCAAAACACGGATTGATTCCCTGAAAGCTGGCCGTCTGGAGAAGGTCAAAAAACAGCTCGCGGAGCCTCAAAGGAAACGCGAAGAGGACGCCAAGGAAAGATGGAACAGTAGCCCCCTTTCCTGGGAACGATTGTCAGTTGAGATGGATAAGGTGCTGGAGGACGATGCCTGTATTGTTTCCGAACTGGATGCCCGTATTCCCTACTATTGGATGGATTTCGATAGGGGGAAAAAGACCCTGATCGGACAGACAACTGGGTTTGCCCTTGGCTGGGCTGTGGGTGCGTCCCTGGGGGTGAAAATTGCCCGGCCCGACAACCAGGTCGTCTGCCTGGTAGGTGACGGAACGATGCTCTTCGGCCAGCTGGAATCCCTCTGGAGTTTCTCGCGATACGATGTCCCGGTAATTATTGTTGTATTCAATAACCGCAGCTATGATGGTCCTCGGAACAGAATGTTCAATTTATCTCAACATACTCAAGAGAAAAGGAAAGACATGGCCTGTTATCTGGGAGATCCCGATGTGAGTTTTGTTGGTGTAGCAGAGGGTTTCGGTATTAAGGGAGAAGTAGTATCAAGCCCTGACCAGATAAAACCTGCTATGAAACGGGCTATCCAAGCAACCAAAGATGGTAAACCCTATCTGATCGACGCTATCCTTGCTCAAAAAGGAACTGGAGCCGGAACTAATTGGCATCCTGAAATCTCTATAGCGGCTGGAAGAAAAAAGAAAGTTTAATAATAGGTTGAAAAAGAAAATGTATTGACACGCATTAGGGACTTTGTTATAAGGGTTGATGTTTTTTATAAAACAGGGAGGATATATTATAAACCCATTAATAATAGGAGGAACTATGAGGAAAACTGTACTGTGTATCGTCTTGCTTATTCTACTGATTTTTGGGATGAATGGCGTAATCCAGGCACAGGAGGCATTAAAAGGTGCAGCAGCTGATCTGGAGAAGGGTTGGCAGACTCTGGATATTCCCTTATTGGAAAAAACGGTAAAGACTTTTGAAGAGATGGCAAAGAAGAACCCCAAAGACCCCCTGGCCCCTTATCATGCAGCACGAGCCCACTTCGCCATAGCTGATTGTCTTGACATCAAAAGCGACAAGGAGTTTGACCAAACTGGGGAAGGAGAGAAGCACATCGATGCAGCATTAGATCTGATCAAGACCTCTTTGAGTATTAAAGAGAACAGTCTGGATACCAATATTCTTAAATTTCAGGTGATTCGGCGGAAAATATTCCATGTGGGTTTCCCGAAACTCATGATGTATGTGGGCGACCGGAAGGCGGCCTATAACAAGGCCATAGAGTTAGCACCAGATAACCCCACTGTCCAGTTCTTAAGTGCCCTTGAAATCGCTGAGGGGGGGTGGCCTCAACCTCCTCCAGAAAAACCCATCGCAGAATTTGAAAAACTTCTAAAAAAAGACCCCAAGATGGCTGATGCCTACTACGAAATCGGGTATATCTGGGAGAAGGCCAAGAAAATGGATGATGCCAAGAAGAATTACAAAAAGACCCTGGAACTGAACCCCAATCATCACTGGGCCAAAAAGATGTTAAAAGGTCTGGCCAGTGGCTCAGGGACTTAATTTAACCTTGATTAAAAGAAAAGGGAAGGTTTTTACCTTCCCTTTTTAATTATATCAAGCTTGTGGGGAAAGTACGTTAAGGCTTAACTGATTTTAGCCTATGAAGAAAAGGAGATATTATGAGTCAATATAAAAATCTTCTAGTTTTTTTAATAGCACTATTTTCTATCACCATTCAGTGCTCACCGGTGGCAGGAGAAGGCCGCAGTAAAGAAGTAGCACCTGGAGTATACATGATTGGCGATCTCAGTTTCTCAAACTGCGGTTACATTGTGACTGATGAAGGGGTAGTGGTTGTAGACACACAGCTTATCCCTTTCTTTGCCAATGAGATGATAAAAGAGATTAAAGCAATCACTAACAAACCAATAAAATATGCTATAAATACTCACTGGCACACTGACCATGTTGGAGGAAACGAAGCCTTCCTTCCTCAAACCAGAATTATCGCCCATGAATTTACCAGAAAGATTATTGCTAAGAGGAGAAAAGAACAAGAGGAGGGCAAAGTTGACGAAAGCCTTAAACAATTAGGTGAATTTAAATTTACCCCCCCTGATATAACCTTTGATGAGAGTATGACTCTTTATATGGGGAATACCGTTATTGAACTTAAGTTCTTCGGGGGTGGTCACTCGGGTGGCGATATCGTTGTGTACCTTCCCAAGGAAAAGGTTCTCTTCAGCGGGGACCTTTTCATCAAGGGTTCAGGGCTACCCGATTACCGGGATGACAGCAACATTGATAAGCTAATCAGTTCACTCAGGAAGATGCAAGCCCTTGACATTGAAAAAATCATATCTGGTCATATGGATATAGCCGAGAAAAAGGATATCCAAACTTCAATCGATAAGCTTATTTCCTTCAGGAAACAGGTGAAAAAGTACGTTGATGCAAATATCCCACCAGAAAAAGCAGCCGAGTCGATCAAATTCCCCGAGGGGGAGAATCCGTTTTATGAGCAGAATTTTAAAAAAGTTATACATAAAGTGTACAACGATATAAAAAACGTGAAGCAATCAGGAGACCCGACATGAAACACAAAGAGAGAAAGACTGTCTCAAATTGTTCCCTCTCAAGAAGGTCATTTCTTAAGAACTCTGCTCTAGCTACTGCAGCACTCACGGTTAACCCCTCAGCTATTTTCGCTGACGCGAAGAAACCTACAGACCCGAAATCCATTGTAGTCATTTCTGAGAACAAGAAGGCGATAACCGAGAGTTACAAGATAGATTCCAGGCGTGTACGGGAAATGATAGATGAGGGGATAAAGGCTTTAACCAATACAAAGTCGTCAAAGGAAGGGTGGCTTGAAATATTCCCCAACCTGAAGGTGAAGGAGGTAATAGGACTCAAAGTTCATTCGGTTAACCCGAAAATTCCCGCCCACCCTCAGGTGGCATACGCAATTGTTGACAGCATGGTAGATGCCGGAATAAAACAAAGTAACATCCTGATATGGGACAATCTTGAGCGGTTTCTCACGGCTTCTGGTTATAAGATTAACACAAGTGACAAGGGGTACAGGTGCTACGGAACCTACCATGATATGAGTTTGCCATTTAAAAGCATTGCAAGGTCCGTGGGTCATGGGCCTTATCCTGACCTGAACATGTGGCTCGATCCTGACGCTACCGTTCACATTAAATCAGAAAATCTGGTGAGGTCGTACAGTAGAATTTTAAGCCAGCACATCGATTATCTGATAAACGTCCCGGCATTAAAAGCCTCCTACTTTGCAGGAGTAACCATAGCCCTCAAGAATATGTACGGGACAATAAGCCTCTCGGAACAGTCTGTACTTGGAATTTACCCTCCCGATATGGGGGAAGTTGTGGTAAAGATGCACGCTCACAATGCCAATCCTCAGATTGCTGAGGTGAATGCCGGAGAGACTCTCATGAAGAAGACCAAACTTGTCGTGGTTGATGCCCTGATGGGCATTTACGAGGGGGATGCCCACGCAGACCCGCAGGGCTTAGACCACAAGATTATCATCAGCCAGGACAGAGTGGCTACAGATTTTACCGGTTTTGAAATCATAAATGCGAGGAGGAAGGAACGGGACATTGCTCCTATCACACAAGAAAAAGCCGACATTATCTGGTCGGCTGAGAAACTGGGCATCGGGAATGCGGACCCCAAAAAAATAGAGGTTAGGAAAATACACTTAACCACATAACCCGGATACTGAAACCAAATAGACTGAAAAATTAATTTGCCCCAATAATCAAGAAGTACTGAGTGAGGAAGAGTAGATGAAAAGAAGAATAGTCATTACGTCTCCGCAAAGCGGAGAGCTTGGCGGTTGTGAGCCACCCCAAGGGTGGCCAATCACTAGAATTTAGAACTTACCATCATCCTTACCTGTGACACCGTCCTTCTCTTTCTCTTCTGCGTCATATTCCTTTGTATCCAACTGCTTCTGATGACAGATATATTTCCGAACCTAAACGAAAGGGGTCAGCCCAGGAAAGTAGAAATTAACAAGGGGGGCACCTCTACACATTTGACAAAAGAAGAACATTTTCAAGAAACCTTCCTAGACCGAAAGGATTACTTTTTCAGACAGAAACCAAAGTGTCGGTTGCATGATGTAAAGTACAATATCGACACACAAGAGGAACTTTCCCATACTTCTTCCATAACCTTAAAACCTCAAAAACAAATCTTACTTGCCACAGTTCACAGTCGCCTTCAGATCTCACTACCATTTTGACAGACTAAGCTTGACTAGGAGCGGTGACCGGGTTATCATTGGATCATGGCTCTAACTTTAGATACAATATTACAGTTCATCCGCTCTGAGACTGCCCACCCGATGAGAATCCAGGAACTGGCGCAGGCGATGAAAGTCAGCCGAAGGGAGTATCCCTCATTTCGGCAGCATGTGAAAAAGCTCATCGATGAAGGCCGTCTGGTTCGACTCAAGCGAGGACGGATTGGACAGGCCGACCAGATGGATATTGCCGTCGGGACAATTTCCGTCAATCGATCCGGACGGGGCTTTCTTGAAATCGAAGGCGCCACCGAAGACATTATGATACTCGATGCCGGATTGCTGACGGCTCTGGATGGCGACCGGGTGATGGTTCGCCTGGTCGGAGAGCGGTTTGGTCGTCAGACTGGGGTAGTGATCAAGGTGCTGGAGCGATCGGGCAGAAATATTGTCGGCATACTGCACAAACAGAACGGCTTGATCCTTGTCCGTCCGGACAACCCGCGGATTCATCGCGATATCTATGTTTCTCCTGCCGATTCTCTCAAGGCGAAGGACGGCGAAAAAGTGGTGGTGAAGTTGACCGCGTGGGATGATCCGCATACTAACCCGTGCGGCAAAGTAACCGAGCGGATCGGTTATCCGAATGCGCCAGGGGTCGATATGCTCACTATCATCAAAAGCTATAACCTTCCCGAGAGTTTCTCGGCTGAAATAATGAACCAAGCCGAAAAAGCGGCTGGTGTCGACACAACCGAGGAGCAACAGCGCCGCCTAGACCTCACCGGTGAGTGCATCTACAC
>WTBG01000120.1 GCA_013139225.1 Deltaproteobacteria bacterium | reverse complement strand
CGACATCTACTGCAAAATCTGGGTTTAAAAGGTGGGTTGGATTTTCATAAAGCAAGCCAAGCTGTCTATATTTAGAACAAGATAGTATATGATAAGAAAAAAAAACATAAAAACCATAAAGATTTTAAAGAATATACCGATTTGAAGGTCTGAAAGTAGCTGGCAAAGAAAAACTTTTTCTAAATCCCCGTAAGGGGAAAAGAGGGTGAACATGGAAAATTTTGATAATGATGAAAAAGCAAAAATAGAAATAAGAGAACATCAACGATACAGCATTCCCGCAATGGTTACCTGTACATTTTTAGAAGAGAGTTTGAGAGGGAAAAGTAGCTTTCAGGGATTTATTCAGGACATCTCTTTTGGTGGAGTGTCTTTAGAAGTCAGGGATGACTTTTTAATTATAAGTGATTCACTCCTTAAGTATACCGATCTAGAAATGGCGGTAGAATTAGATTTGCCTGACGGAAAACACAGGCTAAATTTCTCGGGTGTCATCAGGTGGCAAAAAAGGGTCAAAAAGAACAATATGAGTTTTTTGTATCTGGGGATCCAGTTTTATGACCTGAAGGAAAGCGATAGAAATGTTCTTAAGAAATATTTATCGCTAGGCACGGGAGATAAAAATCTCATCTGGAATTTGTGGGATAACATATTAATGCAACCTTGACGGCTTCGTAAAAAGTCCATCTGCTGCGTTGCGCTTCATCCCTAAAGATTTGCGCGCCTTGCAGCTGAACTTTTTACTGCCCGGCTGAGCTCGGCCAAGCTGCTGTCTAGTTAGTGACTTTTTGCGAAATCATCAACCTTAAACAGTGAGATAATTATGGCAATGCTTATTGAAGATAACGCAGCTCAAAATGATTTTTTAGTCAAAGACAATTATGTTCCCATCACAGCGAAGATGTGGTCAATTGGTGGTGGAAAAGGAGGAACGGGGAAGAGCTTTGTTACCCTCGGTTTGGGAAGTAGGCTGGCAAAGATGGGTAAAAAAGTCGTCATAATTGATGCCGATCTGGGTGGAGCAAACCTGCATACCCTGCTAGGGATTAGATATCCAGAGCACACATTAAATGATTTTCTTAAAAAAAGGGTTGATACCCTTAATGAGTTGTGTCTTGAAACACCAATTAGCAATTTAAAGCTGATAAGCGGGGGTGATGATATTCTCTATCTTGCTAACCCAAAATATAGTCAGAAGGCACGAATTTTGAGGAATCTGAAAAAATTAGAGGCAGACTATATCCTTTTGGATTTAGGTGCAGGTTCATCGTTTAATATCCTGGATTTTTTCAATTATACACAGGGGAAGATAGTCATTGTATCTCCTTACCCAACATCCGTTCAAAATGCTTATGGATTTATAAAGAGTGCTCTTTTCCGCAGATTGAGCCAGGTGTTTTCAAAAAATGGTCAGATCTTAAATTTAATTAAAAAATCGATTGATCCGGGAAGCGAAGAGAGGATTAACTCTGTTATCGAGCTGATTGCTGCAGTTGATCAAGTCGATGGAGAAAGCGCCTCCATCATGAACCGGGAATTGGATAATTTTAAAATAAAACTTATCGTAAATATGGCTAAATCCAGGGGGGATATGAAGTTTGGTGATATCATAAAGATAGTTTCAGATAAATATCTGGGTGTCAGTGTTGATGTGCTGAAGCCTATTCCTTTTGATATGATGGTAGAAAAATCGATTATATTAACAGACCCCCTTTTATACAACAAGACAGGAAGTGAAGTTGCTATGTCTATTTATGAAGTGACTTCAGACATATTAAAAGCATCAAAATGCCTGTGATCAATCCATTAAGCAAACAAACCTCCCTTAAAACGTTGTGCATTTTATGGATCAGGATAAAGTTAAGCAACTAATATGCGACAGGATTAATAATCTTCCTACTTTGCCGGATATGATTCAGAAGGTATTGTCCTTAGTTCAGGATGAAAAAACTACGGCAAATAAGTTGGGTGATTTGATCTCTTATGATCAGGCAATTTCTTCCAGATTGCTAAAGATCGCCAATTCAGCCTATTATGGTTTTTCAAGAGAAATTTCAACCATACAGCATGCTGTCGCTCTCATAGGTTTTGAACAGGTTAAAAGCTTATCCCTGGGTATTGCAGTATTTGATGTCATGAAAGGGACAAACGATACGACTTCCCTGATGCAAGATGCGTTTTGGAACCACTCTGCGGGTTGTTCGCTTGCTGCCACAATAATCTGCAAAAAGCTGGGGAAGCCAGATGGAGAAGTAGCCTTCACTGCTTCTCTCCTCCATGATATGGGTAAAATGATTTTGGCAAATTTCTTTTCCAAGGAATACAAGGTGGTACTCGAAAAAGTACAAGAGGATGGAAAAAGCTTTGTAGAAATTGAGGAAGAGGTGCTTGGTTTTACTCACGCAGATGTGGGTGAGTGGTTATGCAGCAGGTGGAAGTTGCCCCGGTCTCTTGCCTCATCTATAAGATGCCATCATAAGGTAAAAGAGGTAGAGCCGGACAATATTCATTTAACTTCTGTTGTACATCTGGCTGATATTATTTGTAGAAGAGCTGATATTGGAAACAGTGGAAAGGAAACTATCCCTCCTTTCCAAAAAGCAGCTCAAGAGGAACTTTGTGTTGATGAAGAGCAGGTGGATCAAATGGTTGCAGAACTTAAAGAAGAGGAAGAGAAGGTAAAAGCATTCATAAGTTCTATCAAATAGGTGAGATAAAGACATGAATGAAACAAAACGTATTCAAGATGAGAACAGACGGTTAAAGGAGGAAAGAGATCTTTATGCAAAGATCTTGGAAGAAACAAATTTGCGTTTTGAAAGGAAAGTAAAAGAGCTCTCTCTCTTAAGGAATATTGGAGATATTATTAATTGCAATTTTGATCTTGAACTGTTTTGCCGGAAGCTGACTGAAATTATCATAGAGGAAACGAGTGCAGAAAACTGTTCACTTATGCTTAAGGATTCGTTTTCAGACAAGTTAGTCCTCAAAGTGGCTAAGGGTAGGAAGGACGAATCAAGTGCGTATTTTGGAAAGGTAAATAATGCAAATGTTGTATTCTCTCTTGGGAATGGGATTGCCGGGAAGGTAGCAGTTGAGGGCAAACCGATTCTCATTAATGATGTGAAAAATGATAAACGTTTTGACCACAGTAAAAAAACCCGTCTCCCCATTGGTTCCCTTATGTGCTGTCCTTTCATTTCCCAACATCAGGTGTTGGGAGTGATTAATCTCAGCAGTTCCCAAACCAATGCTTTTAACAATGACGATATGAGGGTAATGTCTATATTCTCTGCTTTTGCGACTTCTATCTTCACTAATGCTATATCCTACACGGAGCTGAAAGAATCGGAAGAAAAGTTCAGGACGATTTTCGAAGGAGCGAGGGATGCACTATTAATTATAGATCCTCACTCGGCGAAGATAATTGATTGTAATAAACAGACAGTAGACTGGTTAGGATATACAAAGAAAGAATTGCTCAAGATGAACCATATTGTTGATTTATTTCCGCCAGAGCATAAAAAGGAAGAG
>WTBG01000222.1 GCA_013139225.1 Deltaproteobacteria bacterium | reverse complement strand
TTTCTCCCAAAACCATACAGCAATTGATAGGTAGCTGGAATACTCAAACCATTCCCATACCGCTCTTCATAGATATCTACCATTCTTCTAAACACCCTGGGTTTCCCCAATCCTAAAGGACTGTATTGGGAAGCATTCTGAGCACCAATAGCTTTTAAGTGAACAAGTAAATCTTTAACACCATTGTGATACTTTTTTTCAAACCTTGATTTCACAGAAATCTCAAAAAAACCCTCCTCAGCGAGAAGTTCGTGTAGAGTATTCTCATCAATAAATTTATGAAGATGAGATACGCCACTATTTCCCAATTCTCTATAGGATTGGGAATAGGAATCTCTCAATTCAAAAAGCGTCTTACTTCCCAATGCTGTAAAGAGAAACATTCCACCCATTTGTAAGACTCTCAAAACTTCCTTCATGGCACACCTCCAATCATTAAGCCACTGATAGGTAAGGCTTGAGATAACCAGATCAAACTTTTCTCCACGATAGGGAAGATATTCAGCATCAGCACCAATGAAATCAAGGTGATCACAAAAAAGCTCATCACCCTTCGCCTTAGCTACCATAACCATTCCACAAGCGATGTCACATGCCTGAACGGCAGCAGAAGCAAAAAGTTTTTTAAGTTCCAGTGCAATGTAACCCGTACCTGTCCCAATATCTAAAATTCGGTTTGGACTAATCCCCAAAGCTTTTACATGCTCGACAACCTCCCCTGCAACCTTCTGCTGAAGGTGAGCAGACTGGTCATAAGAGGAAGCATGAGAACTAAAAGATTTTTTAATTCTTCTTTTATTAATCATAATGGCAATTATTCAACCTCACTATATTTCACCGCAGAGGACGCTGAACACGCAGAGAATCTGCAATTTTTAGCAACCTTACCCACACTATTTTTTAACACTTTATATTTGTTCCTCTGCGTTCTTTGCGGTCTCTGCGGTTAATATCTAGTTATAGTGAGCTTAAAAAATAACTTAGATGTTGATTAAAGGCATCGGGCTGAGTTAGAAACGGGGCATGCCCTGCTTCAGGAAAAATAACAACCTCTGCACTCTTAATGTGTTCTTTCATATATTGAGCAGCCCCTGCAGGGCAAATCTTATCCTCTTCCCCATGAACAAGTAGGGTTGGCACCGTTACATCCTTTATCTTACTTCTGAGATCCACATTGGCGAAAGAAAACAGTGATTTACTTGCTACTTCCTGCCTCGGGAGATAGCTTTCATTGGTCAAAAGGTCCCAAATTTCGTCCTTGTTTTCCCCTTCCAATTCCTGACTTGAAAGCAATAGATCGTGAAAAACCTTTAATGCTTGACTAAAATTAGAATCTACCAGCTTCAACATCCTTTTCACCACTGGAGAAGGCAGTCCATGAGGAAATTCCTCGCTGGCTACGAATGCGGGGGTACCATCAACTAACACAATCGAATCAACACATGATAGACGGGAACCAAAAACCCCCAGAATAAGTGAAACAGCAAGTGACCACCCGACAAGAGTAAGCTTTTCAATCTTCAATCCTTCGATGAAGTCTATAATATCCTGGGAGAGATATGAAAAGCTATAATCTCCGTCAGGGCTTTCAGACCTGCCATGTCCCCTTAGGTCCAAAGCAACAACTTGATACTCCTTTGCAAACCATTCAAGCTGGTACTTCCAAACCCGTGAGCACATAGTCCACCCATGAAGAAACAATAATGTCTTGCCACTTCCTTCCATCTGGAAGTTGAGCTTCACACCATCTGGAGTTTCAAAAACAGGCATGCCTTACTTCTCGGTTGTGTAAATCGGTTGAGGTTGCGCAACTCGTATCGGTATACGTGGATCGGTTGTGGTAAGGTTAAATCAACAACTTGAGAATGAGAAGCAACGCAACCGTACAACACATGACCAATGAAATACGATCATATAACCCCTAAACTCTTTCCAACTTTCTCTAATGCCTTAAGGGCGAACTCTAACTCTCCCCTGGCATGGGTAGCCATGATGGTAATCCTCAATCTGGATGAACCTTGAGCAACAGCCGGGGGACGAATCCCTTGAATAAACACTCCTTCTTTAAGAAGCATCTCCCCCATCTGCATAGTTAAAGAGGCATCTCCCACCAGAACAGGAATAATCTGTGTCTCACTATTAAGTGTATCAAAGCCTAACTCTTTAATTCCATTTTTAAAGAAGCCTACATTCTCCCATAGCTTAGCCCGTATTTCCGGCTCCATTTCCAACAACTCAAGGGCTGCTATCCCGCTTGCTATCACAGCAGGGGGAAGTCCCGTGGTAAAAATGAAAGTTCTCGCTCTATTAATTAAAAACTCTCTCAACATATGGCTGCCTGCTACAAAAGCGCCAAACCCACCCAAGGCCTTCCCGAACGTTCCCATAGAGATATCAATCTTATCTTCAAGAGAAAAATGTTCTCCTGTTCCTCCACCGTTAGCACCCAGAACTCCTGTAGCATGAGCATCATCAACCATCAGCATGCACTCATACTGTTTCGCAAGACTAACCAGCTCTGGAAGTGAGACAATATCACCATCCATACTGAATATCCCGTCGGTAACAATCAGTCTGTGTTTAAACTGTTTCGATTCCTTAAGCAAGTCCTCCAAGGCATCCATATCCTTATGGGGATACACCCTGGTCTGTGCCTTGCTCATCATGCAACCATCGATGATACTTGCATGATTGAACTCGTCACTAAAAATAACATCCTCTTCACCCATGAGAGTACTTATTATCCCGATATTAGCCATGTACCCTGTATTAAACAGGAGGGCATTCTCCTTCTTTTTAAGTTTAGCAATCTTACCCTCTAACTTCTCATTTAACTCCAGATTACCACAAATCAGCCTGGAAGCACCAGAACCTGAACCATAATTATTTATAGCCTCTTGCGCAGCAGCCTTTAATCGAGGGTGATCTGCTAATCCCAAATAGTTATTAGACGAAAATTGTAGCACCCTCTTTTCATCAATAATGGTGGTAGCGGTCTGGGGTCCTCTTAAAGATTTAAGGGCGCGATACAGACCGGCCTTCTTCAAGGATTCCAACTGTTCATTCAAGAAGTCCATCATTGACGTTTATCTCAGTGGCACCAAAAAAATGAAGTCAGCAACAGGTCTTTTGATAAAATGAAAATCCTCATGTGTCAATTCAACTGGTTCTACATGCTTCGCCCACTCTTTTTTAAACTTCACATCACCACTGGCAGTGGGAAGTATAATACGATAGGGAAGGCTTAGTGCGTTAGATACCCGCTCAGGTATTCCATACCCATATCCCATATGTCCAGAACCAGCAAGGACTACCACCGTCTTATCTTTTCCTTCATCACTTTTCAGGTATTTTATTACATAATGAGCCATGGTACTATCCCATAGATCCTGTGCTTCATAGCCATACTGTTCAAATTCCTCTTTGAGCATTTTATGCCGGCTTAGCGAAAGAGCCAGATATCTCCTGTGTTCTTCCGAGGAAGGAGTAACAGGTGGAAGCATATCCTGGTCATCATCTGTTAAACCTGACAAACCCTTTCGTGCAACCTTTTTGACCAGATACCGTGGCACATTCAGGGCAAGCAACTTTATTTTCTTCTCCCGAGCAAAATCAAATATTGGCTTATATAAACCAAAATCAATACCCCATGTTTTTTGCCAATTTATAAGATTGAGAAATTCTTTTTTGCTTAATTCCCCGTCAATCCATGCATCAAGGTACCTCTGAGATTCAAATGGTAGCATCTCCAGGCCAATGGCCAGTGGAACATCTTCCTGATAAAGAGCCTTAATTACGCGAAGCTGAAAACGGTGGTGTCTCCTTAAGGTATGTACTTCTCCTATGTATACTATTCTGGCTTTGGTTAATGATTCTAGCATCTCTTCAAAAGAAATGGGCTCACCCTGGTAAACATCTAAATACGTCTTTTCCCTGAGATGGACACATGAAAGAACGGCAAATAAGACCGCGCAGCAAATAAACAAGCCAGAAATCTTCATTCCCTTAATCCCAACACTTGCAAGCATATTTAGTTTTTCTACGAAAAGAAAACGACCTCTACTCACTTTATTTCGTCCAATGTAATAATTCACCGCGGAGATCGCAGAGTACGCTGAGAAGAATATATATTATATCTCTGCGATCCCAGCGTTCTCGGCGGTTAGCTTAACTTTTACTATTTAAGTAACTTTTTGATTTTCTTCCACATACCTGAGCCAACAAGCTCATCCGCAACTCTCAAAACCTCCTGAATGTTCTTAAGCACGTCGCCATCACCTGCCCAATGTTCTTCCAGAATTTCCGGACCAACACTTTTTAGAACACTATTTAACACAAAAGCAGCAAGAGCAACATCGTCAACGTACCCTATGGGACCGACTAATCCCTCCGGCACAAAATCAATAGGTGAGATAAAATAGGCAATAGCACCACCCACTTTTGCCTTTTCGGCACTGGGGATCCTGGGATCAAACATTAACTTGCAAAGCAAATGGAAGAAATCAGGTGCCATAAGAACATACTTCAATGCCTTGTTGTCTTTTCCTTCTCGCACCGCCCACTCTTTTACCCTGTTTCTTAATTTCTGGTAAAAATCTTCTTTTTTCATCATTAGTCTCCATCAGACTATTCAAAAAAATAGGTAACTATTCACCACAGAGATCGCAGAGTACGCTGAGAATAATAAATATAAAGAAAAACATAAACTTCTTTTTTTCCAATTTAATTAAGAAATCCCTCCCAGCAAAACAAATTTATCACCTCTGCTATCTTAGCGGTCTCTGCGGTGAATAGCATTTAGTACCCTATGGCACAATCTCCATCCGAGCACCCAGTCGGCACATCTTTTCCACATACCCCGGGAAGGTAATATCAACAGATTCTGCACTATCAATCTCTGTCTCTCCCTGTGCTATCATTCCAGCAAGTGAAAGTGCCATCACCACCCGGTGGTCATGATAACCACTAACTCTCGTTCCTTGAAGCTCACTCTGCCGAATAATAAGCCCATCTTCCATCTCCTCAATTTCAGCTCCCATTTTTGAAAGCTCAGTTGCCATCACCTTAATCCGATCCGTCTCCTTAATTCTGGCCTGTGCTACATTTTTCAGAATCGTCTCTCCTTTTGCATAACAACCTACCACAGCCAGGGCAGGAAGGGCATCAGGAGTGTTGTTCAAATCCAGCTCACACCCCACTAACTCACTTGAGTCAACTAAAACACCTTCCTTCTTTATTTGGATGCCAGCACCCATTTTCTTAAGCATGGTGATTACCTCCTTATCACCCTGGGTATCATTCATATCCAGCCCTCTAAGCATGAGGTGGGAAGGTGTAATCACAGCAGCACATAGCGGAAAAGTAGCAGAAGAGAAATCTCCCGGTACCCTCTTATCAAATTGATGATAGCTTTGTCTCCCCCTTACTCGAAAGATTTCCCATCCCTCCCGTTCGTAGTTTATTTGCTGTTCATCTAACCATGTCAGTGTCATTTCCACATAAGGTTTCTCATGAAGGTTAATGACACTAATTTCCGTATCCTTTTCCAAAAGAGGGGTGCTGATAAGGAGACTTGATAGATACTGAGAGGTAACACCACTCACTTCAGTTTCCCCACCCTTCATTCTCCCCTTAACGCTGATAGGACAGCAACCATTATTTTCAAGTGAGTACGCTCTGGCTCCCAAATTGTTCAAAGCATCCA
>WTBG01000126.1 GCA_013139225.1 Deltaproteobacteria bacterium | reverse complement strand
GTCGGGAGAAGGCCTGATCCACTTTTTAAAGTAAATAGTTAATTACTCATTGCTCACCTATTTAAACCCAGATTTTGCAGTAGGTATCGTAGCGAGGCGCAGAAAACCGTGGCGAAACGTGCAGTGGGAGCGATTTTACAACGAAGGCATATCCATAGATATGTTGAGGAGTAAAATCGTGAAACAAGCGTTGCAGCAAGGATTTGAAAGCACTAACGTGCTTTCCGGAAGATTAATTTGATATAATATACATGACCTTCGGCTGCGCCTTAAAGTCATGAGCCGGGCAAGCCGCAGTAGATGTCTACTGCAAATTCTGGGATAATAGGTTTTTAATGTTAAACTTCTTCATTTTCCTCCATAGTGTGCTTTTGTCAATCCCCAGCTCCGCAGCAGCTTTTGAACGATTACCAGCATGTTTTTTTAATGCATCAATAATTATTTGGACTTGGGCTGTTTTAAGTCTATCCTTTGATTTAGAAACACCCTTCCTTTCCTCTTTAAACTTATCAAGAAATTCTTTAGGTAAATGACCTGCCTCTATTTTGGAAGAGTGGCATAGTACAAAGGCGTATTCAATAATGTTTTCTAATTCTCGAACATTACCAGGAAATTCATATTCCATCAGCATGCTAAGGACATTATCTTTAACTGCAGTTATTTTTTTTCCTTTCTTCAGATTGAATTGATGGATAAAATGGTCTACTAAAAGAGGAATGTCTTCCCTGCGTTTTGATAACAGGGGGAGTTCTATCTTAATTACATTTAGCCTGTAGTAAAGGTCTTCACGAAATGTCCCTCGTGCGAGCAGCTTTGATAAATCTTTATTGGTTGCCGCAATGATACGGACATCTGCTTTAATAGGACGAGTTGCACCTAAGGGTTCATATTCTTTTTGTTGAAGAACTCTTAACAACTTCACTTGCAGTGTGGTCGACAATTCAGCAACTTCATCTAAAAAAAGAGTTCCTCCTTCAGCTAAAGCAAACCTCCCCGGTTTATCCTTTTTGGCATCTGTAAAAGCTCCTTTAACATATCCAAAAAGTTCAGATTCTAAAAGAGTATCAGGTAAAGCACCACAGTTCACCACAACATAAGGAGACTTTTCTCTGTTGCTAAGGCTATGGATAGCCCGTGCAAAAAGCTCTTTACCTGAACCGCTCGCTCCTTGAATCAAAACGGTGCTCTCACTCTCAGCAATATCAGGTAGTACATCAAAAATCTTTTGTATCTCATGATCTTTACTAATAATATCCTGAAATGTATATTGCTTGGATATTTCCTTTTTTAATTCTTCCAGAGCTGAAAGATCACGAAAGGTTTCTACTCCTCCCATAATCTTCCCGTACTTACCCTTTAATACAGCAGTGCTGATACTGACAGGGACAGTTTTGCCTTCACTGTTTAAGATATTGATGGGAAAATCAATGATTTCCTTGCCCGTTTTTAAAGTCTTTTCCAGAATACATGATGTTTGGCATATACTGGCTTGCAAGACATCAAAGCACTTTTGGCCTATAGCGTGCTCCTTTGAAATGCCGGTAATCTTTTCCGCTGCTTTGTTAAAGGATGTTACATTTTTTTCATTATCAATGGTAAACACCCCATCAGCGATGCTGTCCAGTATAACATCTATTGGCAGAATTAAATCTTTCTCCCCTTTGCTCATTTACCATTCCCTTCTTTAATTGTAACAGTTTATCTTATGAAAGTAACACTAAAGTGGTATAATATCAAATCTTAATAAATTTAGCTCATTTGATACCATCTGTAATAACTTAAAATAACTCCTTAAAAAAATTAACTTTATTTTTCTACAGATTTTCCGATAAGTTCAAATTCACAATTATATCTGTTTATAGTATTTGACAAACGTATAATTTTTGATATTATTTTATCCTTTAGACAAAACAATACGATGGTACAAGTCCATCTAAATGCTAACAAGACAACACATATAATAACAGTCCACTAACTAAAACTTTAAAATTTCCGAGAAGTTGATCATGTCTGAAAACAACCATCATAACACCACAATTAAAATTTCAGTAGATGCAATGGGTGGCGATTACGCCCCTCAAACCACCGTTGAGGGAGCTTTTCTAGCGGCTAAGGAATTCAACATCCCTTCTATACTTGTTGGGAATGAACCTCAAATACTTGAGGAACTATCAAAGCATGCTTGTGCCGACCTTCCTATTGAGATCAAACACGCTTCTGAAGTTTTTGCTATGGATGAACCCCCTCTCGACATTATAAGAAAAAAGAAGGATTGCTCACTTCGCATAGCTTTTGATTTAGTTAAAAGCGGGGAATCTCAAGCAGTTGTCAGCGCTGGAAACTCAGGCGCGGCTTTAACTGCATCTCTCTTCGTCCTGGACAGACTTAAAGGTATTGACCGCCCGGCAATTGCTAATATCATTCCCACTCTTAAGAAATCAGTTATACTAATTGATGCTGGTGCAAATACTATCTGTAAGCCATTCAATCTCGTACAATTTGCACTCATGGCAACAGTTTATGCAAAATGTCTCTTAGGCACTACAGGACCTCGTATAGGTGTATTAAGTAACGGGGAGGAAGATTCAAAAGGGACGAAACTCACACGTGAAGCAAATAAATTACTTAAAGAAAGCACACTTAACTATATTGGCTACGTAGAGGGCAAGGAAGTTTTTACAGGGGATGTTGCTATTGTCGTTTGTGACGGTTTTGTAGGTAATATATTCCTCAAAGTGAGCGAAGGGATGGCAGAGACTGTAATATCTGCTCTGAAGAATGAAATCCAAAAAAGCATCTCTTCACAAGTGGGCTTTATGCTCGCAAAAAAATCTTTTAACGATTTCAAGAAATGGTTTGATTATTCCCAGTATGGGGGATCACCCCTTTTGGGAGTAAATGGAGGAGTGATTATAAGCCACGGTAGATCATCCGCTAAGGCCATTAAAAATGCTATTAAGGCTGCTTATGATTTCGCAGGCAAGAAGGTTGTACAGCACCTT
>WTBG01000359.1 GCA_013139225.1 Deltaproteobacteria bacterium | reverse complement strand
AACTGTTTTCAGGCATCGCGTAAACAGTATAGTCTGTCAAATAGGGACTCATCCATTCCTTTGCTGTTTTTTGAGGGACAAGAGTGTATCGCTCATAGATCGGTTGTAAGCGGGATATATATTTATCCTGATAGGTTCTATCATTAAAGAGAGGTATGAAATTCATGTAGACGAATGATTTCTTCTTCATGCAAGAAAAGTCAATAGCAAGAAGCGGTAAATCGTAATCAGGTTCAGGGTAGATCTCGATTGCAAAGATGTCAAGATGGGGGACACGGACCGTGCAGCGCATCATGGAAATTTTTCTCACTTTTTCCAAACGCCAGTTATACATGTTAAGCTGAAATATCCCCCAAAACCGTTTTATTTCTTTTAAGTCTTTGGGGATAGATGTAGGTCGAAGAGTATATTTTCCCTCCAAATGTGATAAAATTCTGTTTTTTAATTCTTCCATAATAAAGCCCGTGAATAGTAATTAGTGAATGGTTAAATTGTTTATGTGTTAAACTCTAATAAAGAACAAGCATATATTTGAATTTAAAATATCACGAATACAAATAATTCGCAAAAAGAAAAAATCTGATTTTGCACTTCGAAATTGCTAAAACAAAACCAGAGGAGAAAGACAGAGGATTTTTATCTAAAAAATACAAAGATATATTGTGGTGCTAAAATGGAAGAATTTGCTAAACACTTTTTGCAAAACTAGGGGGTAGTTTTCAGGTAGGTATTTACAGTAAGATACTCAACGAAGTGTTGATGATTATGACTTTCTGGTTGGTGTCCTTTATGGTAGTAGTATCAACTTTTTTACATAATGCCTGACATACAACATGTAGACATTCTGAGAAAAAAAAGATGGCTGTTATGACCCTACCTTTTTCAAGATATACTTCAGGGTTTTGTTAGATCAAAGCATGTGCTTTTCCTCTTTCGCGGCATCCTTCTAGCCTTGTTCCTATAACTGGCATTTATATATAAACGATAGGGAATACCGCGCCAACTCCTGAATACCCTTTTAATAATGTTATAAGCTGAATTTGTCTTATGAAAAATCCAGTAATAATTCTCTTGCAGTTCCTCAACTGTCATTTTTCTCGGCTGAAAAACCACTTCACTCGTAGTGTATTTCGACCAGTCCTGTGAAAGTATCCGTTTCTCAGATTTCATAGACTCAAACAAACGTGTGCCAGGAAAAGGAGTAAGGATATGAAACTGTGCTGCATCAATTTGATTTTCCACAATAAACTCAAAAGTTCGCTGGAACGCTAAAACATCATCATCATCAAATCCAAAGATAAAACTTCCAACAATGTTGATCCCTGCTCGATGAATTTTACGAATCATCTCTCCATAAGAATCAACCTGGTTCCATTTTTTGTTGGCCTTGATAAGGTTCTCCTCAGAAATCGTCTCAAACCCGATAAAAGCATAACGCCCGCCACTCTTGGCATAAAGCTCAAGCAGTTCTTCATCCCGAGCAAAAGTAATAGACGTCTGCCCACCCCAAGTCTTCCTGAGTGGAATCAAAGCACGAAATAATTTTTTCGCGTATCCTGGATTGCCACATATGTTATCATCAACAAAGAAATAATTTTGCGTGTCAAACGCAGCAACCTCTTCTACCACATCCTTCACTGGGCGCATACGAAACTGCCGTCCAAAAACTCCTGTCACTGCACAATAATCGCAGTCAAAAGGACAGCCACGTGTAGCCTGTATGGTATTGGGGCTGACATACATTTCACGTTCTATAAGGTGCCTTTTCGGAATCTTCATATCATACATGTCACAAGGCTTTGTTGCACGATATATTTTCTGCAGTTTCCCCGCTTCCAAATCGCGCAACAAAATTTCCCACACATCTTCCGCTTCACAAATAATAACCGTGTCAGCATGCTCGAGAGCTTCATCAGGCAAAGCACTCACATGTACTCCACCCATGACTACGGGAACGCCTCTTTTTCGAAAGTTATCCGCAATCTGGTATGCCTGAGGGACTTCTGGCGTAAAAGCAGTAATTCCTACCAAGTCAACTTTGAGACCATAATCCACAGCATCAGTGCGAGCATCATGGATTAGAACATCCCAGTCGGGCGGGGTAAGCGCTGCTACCGTCGGCAAACTTAAACGCACAAGGCCGGCTTTACCATTATGCACTTTCCCCCAGAATCCTCCTTTGCTTGTAGGTAATACCAAAAGTAATTTTTTATTCATAAATGCATCCTTTTTTTGCTTTTCTAATGTTCTTTCTTACCACATCTTGAACTGCTGATAAAGGATAATGCAAGCTCAGGAAGTCTAACGGTAGTGTATTGGCAGAAGATATGGGGGCAAGAAGGAACGAGTAAGGATTCAAAAAAACTAAAAATACTTGGCATCGCCTTGAATCATATTTTACAAAATCCTATCCAACATTTCTTCTGGTAACATCAAAGATTTTGTCTTTCTGGTTGGTGGGGTAATATGTTAAAGTTTTTACATAATGCCTGACATACTATATATTGACAGCTACAATAA
>WTBG01000354.1 GCA_013139225.1 Deltaproteobacteria bacterium | reverse complement strand
TCCCTTTTTGGCATGGTAAGTATGGAGGAATTCCTCTTGTAAGTTAACAAAAGGTGATTACAGGAATTATTCCCATTGTTTCAGTGTGTCAGTTATAAAATCTACTATACTTTCATGGGCTTCCCGGCCATTGCCTTCTACTCTGCAGGGTTCACCAAATTTAAAATATATCTTCTTACTCCTGTCAAGGTGCCCAAAATCTCTGAACATCTTCCCGGGTTTCAAAAAGTCGGTTTTAAGCGCTAACGGAACAATGGGAACATCAGCTTTTTTTGCCAGCTTGATGCCAAGAGTATTGAAATCTTCCGGATCAATGCTTGTGCTGCGTGTTGATTGGGGGAAAACCGACACTGCCCACCCACGCTTGAGTATTTCCTCTCCTTTCGTCAGAACAGTTTTGAGGTCTTTGCGGGGGTTTTCCCTTGTAACAGTTATCGCATCAAACTGTTTTAGAACTGTTTTAAAAAAAGGGTATTTCATCAGGCTTTGTTTGATAATCGTTGAGAGATAATTATTGAAAGTAAGAACAAGACAGGGAATAAGCAATGTTTCTATCATACTCATATGGTTGGATACATAAACTGCCGGACCATGAAGTTCCCTTAAATGTTCCGCACCACTGACCTTCACTATCCCGCCACAACCTTCAACGGCTTTCATGACCCCGTGCGAAAGCTCAGACCATCCTTTTCTATCAAATTTGCCCTGAAGTGAATAACGATGTCCCAAATAGACAATCCGGAACAACTTAAGGTAATACCACACATCCAACCAGCCGAACATTCGGTCACAGATGGTTCGCGCTTCTTCAGGCACTGTTTCATAGGACCCGGTTTTGCGCAATAATTCCTGGAATTTGATCGTATCCATGATGTCCCTCTACCGTCCCCGCCAAGAAATGGTCAAACGGTTAATTAAATCTCCGCTTTAACCGTACAAGAATCCTTATAAAATAGCCCATAGGACAAATGAGCCGACAATAAGAACGACCGCCAATTAAAGGAATACCTATTACAAATAGAAGAATTCCGCAGAAAAGAAATAAGCAAATTTTTGAATCGAGCGAATGGGGATAATCATACCTGGTTTAAACAAAATAACAATCAGGCCAAAAACCATCAGAGCGAAAAAAATTGGTGGGATATAATCTTTAGCCCATTCTAAGCGCTTGGGGTGTGAGGCAAAAGCTCTTCCATAGGTTTCAGAGAAAAACGCTCCATGGGGACACAAATACCCACAAAATCCCCTTGCACCCCACTTATAGGTAATAAAAGGAACCAGGATGAACCCAACAAACAGACTTATAGCAAAAGCTGTTTTGGGAGTGGCAGGATCAAAAACCTGAAAAGAGTGAGGCCAGGGATAGAGCAGACATGTCCAGCTCCAATCGTCTAAAAGTGTTGGAAGCAGCAGGATAACAGAGAAGTGACAGATAGAAAGAGTAATGAGCCTCTTTCTGCGGGCAGGATTTCTCACTATGTAATAGAGAATCATACCAGCCATAATGATCTCCATGAAAAACAGGCTGGACCAGAAAAACGCATTTGCCCAGCCCAGTTGCTGATGGCCAATGCCGGGACTTAATTCGAAGACAATCTTTACCAATTCCAAAGTAAATATAATAAAGAATAAAAACCACAGGAGGAATTTTAAATAACTTTTTAATTTTAATGCCATCGTGAATAACCTAGCAAAAAGTGAAATTTCCCCTCCCTCGATGGGAGGTGATATTTTTTAATTTCTACAAATTAATCAATCGTTAATTCGTATCCATATCATTTTAAAAATGAAAGAACAAGTCTTAAACCCAGAATTTGCAGTAGCAATTTACTGCGGCTTGCCCGGCTTATGACTTTAAGGCACAGCCAAAAGTCATGTATATTATATCAAATTAATCTTCCGCCTCGCTACGACATCTACTGCAAAATCTGGGTTTAATCAAGCCATAACCTCCTTAAACATTTCAATCATTGCTTTAATTTATAATTAGTGAACAGAATTTTTTTCCAAGCTATACAATTTCCTCCACTGTTTATAAAAGAATTTATAGTAGCGAAATTCAAATATTTTGCAATTTTCCAAATTGTCTATTAATAAAAAGAAAAAGCAGCAAATTGAGTGTCAATTAAAGTGGCAAACACAATATGTTGAGTTCATTTTTTTGACTGTGGATAATCTGCTACCAAAAAAAGAAAGTCGGCAACACTGAATGTATAGACATGCATGTCAACTTATAACAGCTTGTTTTTGTTGGATTAATTTAGTGGTCAGGATTTGATCGAAGTGCTAAAACCTTAACTATTATATGGGGTTTACTGCACAATCAATAGAGTTATCCACAAGTTTTTAACATATTTTGTGGAAAGGTTTTTTAAGACAAGGGGTAAATTTTATGCGGTAGGTTTTATACTTAAGGCTTGTATTTCGTGGTTCCGTTTACAGCATCTTATACGCCCACTCCGGAATGTGCATTTGTCTTTTATTTAAAACGACTCCCAATATCTTTACCTTATCAGATTCCATTCGCTGTCGTGCGCTCTGTGCTACCTCCCATCGAGTCTTTTCTGCTTGCACTACCATTACCACACCATCCATTTTAGTTGCAAGTGTGCGGGAATCATTGTAAGAGTTTATGGGAGGAGAATCAAACAATACCCAGTCAGCTCGTGTTTTCATCTGTTCTATAAGGGCATCCAGCGAGCTGGATTCAAAGATAGATGAGGGGCTAGTATGAGGAATCCCCCCGGTAATCACCGATAGATTGCTAATGGGGGTTTCTTTAACAATTTCTTCCAATTTCTTGTT
>WTBG01000195.1 GCA_013139225.1 Deltaproteobacteria bacterium | reverse complement strand
TGCTTTAATATCGTGCCCTGGAAAGAAAAAAATGAAGTGTGGTGAAAATTTTGTAGATATGTATCGCTTCGAGCGTTTTATGAGAGAAACTCCGGGTATGCTGGTTATGTTCACCCAGTCGATAATCGCTTCCTTCAATGGTATTAATTGGATTGTGCATGAGGGTGATCCCAACTGGAATTTCTTTCCCACATCCGATAATGATATTGTTTATATGTTCAATCAAGTTAGGGATACAGGTATTCCAGGGAGCGCAGACAGGTTTTGCGACGCATATGAAGAGACCTCAGCCAACATAATTATATACTGTAGAGACAAGACAACACCCACTATAAATAAGGTCATGGCCCGGGTAAAGGAGTATATCGAAAAACACTCAAAGCTGCAGCCTTCTTTAAAATATAAACTGGCAGGAGGTGCTTTTGGAGTTCAGGCAGCCATTAATGAGGTAATTGAGAAATATCATTTTAGGACACTTGGCTGGGCTCTGCTTGCCATATTTATCATCTGCTGGATAATGTTCCGATCCATTGTGGCTGCATTCATGTTAACCATCCCCCTTATCGTGTCCACTCTCATTGCATTTTCCATGATGGCTACAGGGATGTTCTATCTCCTTCCAGTACCCATTACCATCACAACAAGCACGCTACCGGTTTCAGCAGTAGGTATAGGATTGGGGGTAGACTACGGCATCTACATGCTGGGCAGAATCCTGGAAGAATATAAGACTGGAAAGGACTTAAAGAGTGCTATCTCTACCACCATGACTTCCGTGGGCGAGCCGATTGTCTTTACCGCTCTGGCAATGACTGCGGGTCTTGTTGTCTGGTTGTTCTCACCGCTAATGTTCCAGGCCACCATGGGATTTTTCCTGGCGATTATTCTGCTGCTCAACATGCTGGGCGGACTCCTTCTGGTACCCAGTTTCGTAGCGGTAGTAAAACCGAAATTTGTAGTTGGATAAACCCCCAGCGCTTCTACTAAGGAGAGTATAGATTTCCTTTGTATAAACACCCTACTTAAATACACCATATGCAGTGTCTCCGATTCACCCTTTAAAAGTCGGGTAACAGAATGGCATTGCTGCCAGAATTGAGCTCACCTCACAGTGTGTTCTTTCACCCTTATGGCCGAGGGCTACATTGTTCCCTGAGCTTTACACCCGGCCTATGTCAGGTGCAGTTGATTGGCCGAACTTAGCCAGGCCATATATTGTGATCATTTTTGGTTGACACGTAAGTTCAATTTTATTAGTATTTTAAGGTGTCGTTCCATAAACCATTATGCAAAGTGGCCGGGCAAGTGCTATCAGTCCCTGCTGACAAAAATTAAAGGAAGTTCAAATGGGAGTTAATGTTTTTATCACCTGTGTTGTGGTATTATTGCTTGTTCTCGAGATCATTTACTGGACCCGATTTCGGGGCCATCCAAAGGAAGTTTTCAATCCCATAGTTTCCTGGACCCGAGCCTGGATCGTTTTTTGTATCTGTTTCATTATTTCCTGGGCTACCGGAACAATGAATAGAGTTTTGGCAGCCCCATTAGTTACACCGGAGCAGTTACAAAACCCGAAATGGATTGCATGGACAGTAGGTTGCTTTGTTCTAATCATTGTGGCTTACTGGGTCATCTGGGCGCGTTGGACACCTGTTTTTGACCGAAAGCGTTACCTAGCTCCCCAGGTAATCTTTGGATTGGTGTGGGGTGTCTCCATCGGACAGATATTTCTTGTTATCTGGCACTTTGCCGGCATATTTAGTTTCCCTGTATGGGGCAGGTGGATCGTAGCGTACCTATTGATGTCCTCTCATGGCTTATGGATGGATCTCTACTGGGATGTTTACGTTCTCCCTGAACATGATACGCCGTGGTCCCTCAAGTGGAAAGTCATCTGTTCGCACATCCCCAACATGCTTTTATGCCTCACGTATCTGGCCATATATGACAACCAGGGTATTTTCATCATGCTGCAGGCATTAGCGCTGACCGGTGCTGCAGTATCTATGCGTGTACCGCCATTTTGGGTCAAAGGTTACATTCGTGTACCTCGAACCGGCCCTGGCCTTTTCGGTCTTCCACATGCTGTTGGATATGTTCCTGAGGAAAAATAAAACGGAAGTTGGACAACTCACAATCGATAGATAATAAATCTGGATAACATGTTTCATTTCTGAAGAAAGGCACTAAAAAATAGGTACAAAGTAAGCTTTTTACGAATGTATTAATAGTTCTTTCCCAACCACGACATAGACACATGTTGTGGTTTCAATTCACTCTCTAAAAGTCGGGTAACAGAGCGGCACTGCTGCCACTCCGTCCCCTCAGAACCCGTGCATGATAGTTTCCCATCACACGGCTCAAGCACTCCAAAAGCCCATCTCTGCATTAAGAAGACCCAGTGATAAAGAGTACTAAATCACCTTTGTGATACACACTGGCAGCCTCCTTAAAATAGATTCAATCCTTATTCTACAAATGGCACGAGTTCAATGTCCAGTTCTATTATATTTGCTTGACCGATCTCCAATGTAATGGGTTCCTGATCCATTCCCCACCAGTAGTCTCCCTCCTGTACTGTTGGTGGCATTGTTTCTTCTAATCTGAGAGAGACATACAGATAATAATCACCCTCTAGGCACTCTTCTCTGTAATAGGTACAACCCGGAACAGTCATTGCGAGTGGTTTGTCTAGATCAATGTCGGGATCGATAACCTGGTTATAATCA
>WTBG01000199.1 GCA_013139225.1 Deltaproteobacteria bacterium | reverse complement strand
TGGGATGTGCGATATGGGATGTGCGATTTAAAACAGAAGATACTGGATACTTGATGCTGGATTCTGGATAAAACAATTGCGGAATTCGGATTGTGGAATTAAAGCACAAAATCCAAAAAAAGAATTGGGGAACTGAGGAATTTAGGAATTGACTAATGATGGGATTGAGGTATCTGTGATATGAGATATAGAATGTACGATGAAAGATACAAGATGCAGGATACAGGATGTTGTGTTGAGAAAAGTGGTTATAAAGAAAGAGGGGCAATATTGGTAGTGGCGCTGGTGTTGATGATTGCCCTTATTATGATGGGATCGCTTGCTGTTATGATAACGATTACGGAACGCAACATATCACGTAATCATAAGATGGCTAAAGAGGCGTTCTATCTGGCAGACAGTGGGCATCCACTGGCCGTCAAGATTATTGATGACATCACTCATAGCAATGAGGCGTTTTACCCGGGATTTATTATTGAGGAAAACTTAGGCAACGAAGTGATGGACTATTACAAGGGCGATACGAACTTAAATGATAAAGATACGGATTCTCCCAGGAACTTACCAGATATTAAGACAACCCTGTTGAAACAATCTATTAGTATTGATATTGACCGTACCAGCACCACACTCCTTTACGGTGGATCTGCTGAGTTTGGTTCGGGAGGCGAAGGAGCCGGTTTTGGCGGGAAATCCAGCAAAAAGATGCTTTTTAAGATAAATTCCCAAGGATGCGTGCAAGGCGGGGCCCTTTCCAATGTAATAACGGTTTATAGAAATATTCTTTGAACGGCTTCGCAAAAAGTCCATCTGTTGCGTTGCGCTTCATCTTTAGTCATTCCGACGTACACCTAAGTACGCCCCATTCCTAAAGATTCGCGCGCCTTACATCTGGAACTTTTTACTGTGCCGTTTCAGTAGTGGCTTTTTACGAAACCGCCATTTTTTGCCAAGTAATTGAATAGCCCTATAATTAAAGCGATTCTGGATGCTGGATAAAACGAATGCGGCCTGCCGTTGCTGCTGTTGATATTCTGCAATAGAAGATTCAAGGCTTATTCCAATAAAGTTCGGTCTGGGCCAGGGAATTCGGGTTGCGAATTTTGGATTAAGTAGCAGCTAGAATCCAGCGGCATTTCTATCAAGGCGAATTCCTCTAATGAAATTTAGATATTCTAATATCTAAAAACTTTGTCCTAATTATGAAGCTGTTTATCTGCCTAACAACCTTAATCCTTCTATCGATTTTTTCCTTTCCTTTGAATGCCCAAACTATTGTTGAATACACACACTATCCTTGGCTTACAACTAAGGTAATGCCTCCAAACATTCTGATACTGATGGATAATTCCATCAGTATGAACCAGCAGGCCTATGATGGGGATTTTGATCCTCATATCACGCATGATGGTTACTTTGACCATTCGGCCAGGTATGCCTATATCAATGATAGTTATTTTAAAAGGAATGCAACGGGCAGTTGGGATGGAAATTTTCTTAACTGGTTAGCCATGAGGAGGATTGACATTTTAAGAAAGGTTCTGGTTGGTGGAAAGGCTGTGGCAAATTCCCGTGATGGTAGTGGTGTTCAAAAACTTGTAGGAGAAGAAGATGTTGAACCGGGTTATGATTTCATAAAACAATATGAAGAGGGAGCAGGTAAGTTCTATCCTGGAGAAGCGGCACTTGGGCTGACAACATTCTCACCTGTCTACTTTGGTTTGGATAAAGGATTCATATATGTGAGTGATAATCCAGATCCTTTTTCTCATCACACCAGGAGATTTATGATTAGAGTGGAGAAAGACAGCAAATCTGAACCAGACTCCTTTGTTGAAGGAAATATCTCTGGGTTGTTACAGAGGATAGGAACCAAAGCCCGTTTCGGTCTGGAGGTTTTTAATGATGATGGGGAAGGTGGCAGGATTATTAATCCCGTTGGCGATGAGTTGAACAACCTCATTATTAATATTGAGAACGTTAAAACAACAACCTGGTCTCCTTTGGCCGAATCCTTCTTTGAGGGCATACGATACTTTATGCAGATTCCACCATACTATTCCCAAACGCCTGCCGATTATGGATTGGGAGATCAGGATGACCCGTTCTTTTTTCAGGAATTATCACAGGATGTCCACTGTGCGAAGTGTTTTGTCATCTTGATTACTGATGGGGAGTCGACTCACGATCGAAATATACCCGCAGTTCCACCGGGTGGTACTCCTGGCAATTTAAGAGACTATGATGCAGATTCCAATGATCCAGGGACTTATGCTGAGGAAGGATCTGGTTATCTCGATGATGTTGCTCTCTGGGCACATATAAGCGATTTGCGCGGAGGTGATCAGGATCTTGAAAACAACCAGAACATCACGCTATTTACTATCTCTTCTTTTGGCTCTGGTTCTGAGCTTTTAAAAGATGCAGCAAAAAATGGAGCATTTATTGACCTGAATGATAATGATATGCCCGATCTTGATAATGAATGGGATAACGATAAGGATGGTGTTCCTGACAACTATCTTGAGGCAAAAGGCGGCTATCTTCTGGAAGAAAAACTGATGCAGGCGGTAACAGGAATCTTTCAGAGAACAGGTTCAGGAAGTGGAATGACCATAGCATCCAATTCATTTCAAAATGAGGGCTTGCTTTTTAAAACTTTTTTAAAACCATACCCTTGCCAGGATGGAACTGAAACCAACTGGATGGGATTTCTCCATGCCCTTTGGATTGATGCCTTTGGAAACATCAGAGAAGACACCGATGGTGATAAAGCCCTTGTTTATGAGCGAGATAACATCATCAGGTTTGTCTTTGATGAGGAAGTTCAAGAGACCAGGGTGGAAGTATTTAGTGATGATGATGGAGACGGGAAAGCAGACCATGATGTTCCTGATGCAATGCGGTCTCCGGAAAATATTAGGTCTGTTTGGGAAGCAGGAGAGAAGCTTGCGTTAAGGAGTGCTGATGATAGAAAGATCAAAACGCATATTGATCGTGACAGAGATGGTAGAGTTGATCCTGGAGAATTTATAGACTTCGTTCCGGGAAATGCCCCTTTTCTTCAACCTTACTTAAGGGCTGCTGATGATGAGGAGGCTGCTGACATTATTGATTATATAAGGGGTAAGGAGATTTTTGGTTTCAGGAAAAGGATTGTCGAACTCGATGACATAGATAGAGTATGGAAATTGGGAGATATCGTCCATTCTACTCCGGCACTATCAAGGTATCCCCTTGAAAACTACCACCTCATTTATCGAGATGTTACTTATGGTGAATTCTTTAACAGATGGAAGGATAGGCCACTAACAGTTTTTGCCGGGGCCAATGATGGAATGATTCATGCCTTTAAAGGAGGTGTCTATCATCCAGGGGATAATTATGATACTTCAGGTGAAAAAGAATCTGGCTGGTATGGTTCAGAGAAGACCGCTACCAGCCTGAGTAGTATAGGTGATGAGCGTTGGGCTTACATCCCGTATAATCTTCTTCCTCATCTGAAGTGGTTAACCAGCAGGGACTATACCCATGTGGACTACGTGGATTTAAAGCCTAAAGTTACCGATGCAAGGATATTCACTGATGGAGCCGGTAATCCTGTAGACAGTGATCACATAAAGGGGTGGGGTACCATACTTATCGGAGGTATGGGACTGGGAGGAGGGAACATATCGATTACTGATAATTTCGGATCAGGTGCAGAGTCGCGATCGTTTCACTCAGCTTATTTTGCGCTGGATGTAACTGTTCCTGATAGTCCCAGTTTGCTATGGGAATTCACCCACCCAGCATTGGCCTTTACTACATCTTATCCTGCTATTGTCCGGGTTGAAGAAGATAAAGGGGTAGATCAGCCAGAAGATGACAGATGGTTTGTACTCTTTGGTTCCGGTCCAACAGATTACCAGGGCATGAGCAGTCAGTCAGCGAGCCTGTTTGTGGTTGACCTGAAAACAGGAGAACTTGTTAAAATCTTTGAAGGGATGGAGGACAATAGTTTTATGTCAAGCCCTATAAGTGTTGATGCAAATCTTGATTTCAACACGGACGTTGTCTATGTAGGAGAATCCCATTTTTCAGAACAAGGATGGGAGGGGAATATGTATCGCCTATCCACCAAGGTTTGTGCTGGAGATGCATGTAAGGACCCAAACAGGTGGAGCTATTCTACGGACCCTAACAAGTGGACATTCTCCACACTTTTCAGTTCCCCTCAGCCGATCACTGCTGCTTCTAGTGCCTCTTTAGATGAGCACCTTAATCTGTGGGTTTACTTTGGGACGGGAAGGAATTACGCTGTTTCTGATAGTGTTAATACTTCTTCGCCACATTATTTTTTTGGGATAAAGGACCCCTGTTATCAGGGTGACTGCACAGATGAAGTGCTTTTCAATCAGTTATATGACTCAAGCAAGGTAGATGTTTATCAGGGAGGAGGAGTGGGAGGGGCGGCAGCAGCCAACTGGAATGATTTCGTTTATGAGGTTCAGAAAAAGGAGGGGTGGTATCGCACCTTCCCCTTTGGAAGGGAACGTATGATTACCAAACCAGCTCTATTGGGTGGAAATCTTATTTTTACTACCTATGAACCGGATGATGATATCTGCAGCGCAGGTGGTACAAACAATCTTTATACACTCTATTATCAAACAGGTACAGCCTGGCAGGTAGCAACAGAGCTTGTTAAAAGGGAGAGCACATATGGAGACGGTGAGGAGGCAAAATCGGAAGAATATGGATCAAAAGATAAGATGGAGGTAAAGAAATCATTGCAGAAAGGTTTGCCAACATCTCCTGTTATCCATGTGGGAGAGACCGTCACAGTAATGAGCAGTGATAGCAATAGCCTGGTTGGGACGCTCAACATGAGAACCCCCTTTAAAGTTAAAAGTGGTATGGAATCGTGGAGAGAGGAGTAAGGACAAAGCGAATGCGGATTTCTGATTTCGGCCCGCCCTGGCGCGACTTTATTGAAAAAGTTTGTTGGCATGGTAGTATTTCAAAAGAAGGTCATATAGAACTCCAGCAATTAGAATCAGGTCTAGGCCAGGGATTGCGGAATTGATTTAAATGTTACGGGTTACGCGTTACGGGTTCAATGGTATTCTTTCTTATCCATCCGCAACTCGAAACCGTAACTGGTTTCATTTGTCTGTGTGATTGTTAAAAATAAATTTTCAGGAAGAGGATTTTATTAATGTATTATAGAATTTACGGGGTGTTACTTCTGGGTGTCTTCATAATCCTGTCGTTGGGGATAAATCCTTCTTGTAAAAGCCAGCCTGAAAATTCTCCTCCTTACCCAGCTACACTCTCTGTCAGGATTATGCCTGAGAATCCAAGGGCTTCTGGCAAATTAAGTGTAGCAACTGAAGGTGTGGAAGGTGAGAACACTGCTTTTAAGTACTGCTGGAAGCGTAATGGCAAAGAGATCTTTGGTGAAACCGTTAAAACCCTAAATCACTTCAACTTCTCAAAGCATGATGCTATTTCGGTTGTTGTAACTCCTCTTCAAGGGGAGGCAA
>WTBG01000087.1 GCA_013139225.1 Deltaproteobacteria bacterium | reverse complement strand
AAACCCACATTTTCTCAGTCAAAAACTCGAAATCCCTGACCCAGACCTGGTTTATCCGTTGTCGAGCATCCCACCGAGGAGTCGCACCAAGGCAGGCAGGGCGGGCCGAAGCACGTGCGAAGCTTCCCGCAGGGATCAATACGAAGCAATGACTAAATTACAAATGTTCCAATGACAAAAACTTAGTATTTCATCCACCTTAGTTTGGGTTATTTTGACATTTGGTATTTGAATTTGTTTCGGGTTTCGGATTTCTATATTTGAATTTGGGCTGAACATGACTTATCGTTCAGGCGCTATGTAGAGTTAACTTGTCTGCGCATAATTTTTACAAATTCAACCCAACGCTTCATTGTAAAAGCTTGGTACTGTGTCTGATTCTTAATATTTTTCCACAGAGAAGCAACAAGCCATCTCTTGTAAAGTTGGCCTTCACCTAAAGCATCAAACAACTCTTTTTTTAAAGCCTGGCAAGAATCATCACTTTCCCACTCCCCTTCTAATGGAGCATCTTTCCAATAGGAAATAAGCAGGGAAAGATATTTACTGGTTAATTGTCTCCTTCCAGTCACTTTGCTATCTTTTGGCGGAAGGCATCCTCTCCATTTGAGACACCCAATACTTCCAATCAATATTTCAAGTCTCCGAATAAATTTAAAGTGACATGGAGGTTCTGCTCCGCCAACCTCACAAAGGAAATCATACGCCCTGCCTCCCAACCTGTCTACTATCTCGCTTTCCAGTTTCCTCATCTTTGAACTCCCATCATTTGGCAAGTCTAAGGCATGACAGGGATGCATATTAACAGATTTTCCCTCACTATCTGCTCCAAAAAATGAACAGTCAATATGACGACTTATTAATCCAATTAAAGTTCTTTCAACAAGCAGTTCCTTCAGTTCTTCCTTTTGCCCCAACATGTCAAAGACTTTAAGCTCAATATCTTCCTCCTCTTGACCACCTTTAAGTGATACTTCCTTTTTATCTCCACCCTTTCCAAGCCACTTCTGCAAGGCAAGTGCATATGCAGTAAGTTCATCACGTTTATCAGTCCCAACCTGATAATGGCATCTGCTCATAGTATTTCCACTTCCGCCTATCGCTTTGCAGATGAGGTGGACACGTGCTGGATAATCATACCTCCAGATGCAGCAGCAATCTACCATAGTCCTGAGATCCAGTATCTCAGTTTGCAAATCACCTAACTGTGATTCCATTTCATTAATTTTCTGAATCTCTTTATCTGAACTGCCCCAACCCTGGCCTTCCAGATTCTCATCATGAAAATATTGATCGTTTGATTTCTTAGTTCCATACAATAGATGATAAACATGCCGATACGGAATTCCTTTTCCTTCTAAAAAATTAAATTCTTGTTCATTCATAGCTGATATAAACCCTTTCCTTTTCAGTTAAATCTAGTCATAAGCTAGATAGTATGCTATAAGGCGTATTTAGAAATATCTGTGGTTCTAAATATCTGGCGTGTCTTCGCCTCAAACCAATGAAGCTTCGCGATACTAGATTTAAGGAATGCGGATATCGGATTGTAGATTGCGGAGTTCGAATCAGAAATCCCGAATCTACAAATAGTGAAAGACGATTTTGTTTTATCCAGTATCAAGAATCCAGTATCCAAGATCATCGTATTATTGCAACCAGCATCACTTTGCGTAAGTGTATGCTTAAAAAATACTTGCCCCATTTGTTAAGTTTTTTGGACTATAATAGACGGATATATAATGCATAACAAATATTCTAAATTATAACAACTATTAATTCTAAGATATATCTTGCCGCAGATTTTCGCATATTTTCGCGGATAAATTTAAATGATTGTATCACAATCTACCCTTGGATACTGAAATGGAATTAGATAATCTTATCTACTACATCAGCTCTTTAATAACAATACCCTACATACTTCTCCTCTTAGTAACCGGTGTATTTCTCACAATAGGACTAAGATTCTTACCGATCCGCAAACTTCCTCACACCTTAAAACAGCTACTTAAAGGAAGAAAACCAGGAACTGCTCATGGTGATATAACTCCTTTTCAAGCCCTTACCACTGAACTATCAGCCACTATTGGCACAGGCAACATTGCAGGAGTTGCCACTGCTATTTACCTGGGGGGACCTGGAGCAATCTTCTGGATGTGGGTCTGCGCCGTTTTCGGAATGGCAACTAAATTCTGCGAATCATTTCTGGCAGTTAAATACAGACATGTATTGGAAGACGGCACCATTTCTGGTGGACCTATGTGGTATATCTCAAAAGGGTTGCACATCAAGTGGCTGGCGTGGTTCTTTGCCTTTTTTGGAGCCATATCAGCTTTTGGTATCGGGAATATGGCACAATCCAATTCAGTAGCTCTTGTATTATATAAATGTTGGGGGATCCCCGAAGTAGTTACTGGAATCTCTCTAGCTATTCTTGCCGCTCTAGTCATTATCGGTGGAATAAAGAGGATAGGCAGGGTTACAGAAGTAATGGTTCCTTTTATGTCTCTAATTTATATAGGAGGTGCATTTCTAATATTAATTTTTAATGTAACAAAAATAGATGACGTATTCTCACTGATCATTACCCATGCCTTCACACCTATTGCCGCCAGTGGTGGATTTGCTGGTGCTGTTGTGTCACAAGCTATCCGTTATGGGGTTACAAGGGGAGTGTTTTCCAATGAAGCCGGGTTAGGGAGCACATCTATAGCACATGCTGCTGCTAAAACAGACAGTCCTTTAAACCAGGGGTTTATCTCCATGTCCGGTGTATTTTTTGACACAATTGTCATATGTTCAATGACTGCTTTTGTTATTCTCCTTTTTCCTGAAGCCTGGTCTAGTGGTGAAAATAGTTCTTCACTTACCTCATTAGCTTTTAACTTAGGCTTACCTGGACTTGGGAAACATATTGTTACTGTAAGCTTGGTTGTTTTTGCATTTTCGACCATCATTGGCTGGTCATATTATGGAGAAAAGTGTATTCAATATATATTTGGGTTTTCAGCAAGATCTCCTTACCGTTTGATATATTGTATCTTTATTGCCATAGGAGCAACTATTGAAGTTAATCTTGTCTGGGATCTTTCAGACATCCTGAATGCCTCCATGGCAATTCCTAACCTGATTGCACTTTTGGCTTTAAGCAGTAGTATTTTTAGAGAAGTTAAGATTCAGTAACTGTCTCCTGTATTTTTTCTCAGTATACAATGAAGTTAAATAGCTTTGTCTATACTTTTCGAGAGTTGAATGACCGTGAAATTCCAATACAAACAACCCCTATCAAAAACTATCATAAACCAATACAAACGCCATGACATCTTTAAGTGTGTTCATCAATCTCATGTTAATTTCGAGCATAGAGTATCCGTTTATCATGTTCTCAAGGCAAAAAAGTGCTATCCGGAAGGTTGTATATATTTTAACTGGAGATGCCGTCTTTTAAATAAAGGCAAACCCTGTTCTAAAAAGTTTAAACATGTTGGTAAGAACTGTTTCAATTGCAAGGAATTCTATGATGAAAAAGAAATTTTACAACCTGAACTTCTACTAAGTGATGTTGAGTATCAAAAATTCATTCGCAATTTCAACCTTTTTGAGGATTGGTTAGAAGAATTAAGGGGTAATGAGATTGATTTTTCTGGAACCATTAATTCCCTTAAGCCCAGTTTTTATAAAAATGATAACCACCGAAACAGTCAATTATCTTTTGACGGTTTTCTAATCAACTTTAAAGAAGGCTACATAAATCTAGATCATTTCAATGACCTCGTTTACGCAAAGATTAGTTCAAGAATGCAACATCGCTACAATTTCTGCAAGGGTGATAAAGTGAATTTCTATGCCCGATTTAATGAAAAGGATGGAAGGATTATTCTCTCCAGGTTAAACCGTATCGACATAGATGAAAAAGCAGATAATGAAACCTGGACGGAAAGCAAAGCTCATCTGGCTAAAAAAACAGGAACGATTATCCCTGTTCAATATGAAAAATGTCTTAACTGTGATAAAGGCTCCCTTTTGGATATCATTTCAGATTCGAAAAGGCAACGGATGCTGTTCTGTTTAGAAGGTATCAGAGACCCACACTTTTGCAGCTATACCATCTCTAAACTTCTCCTTGCAGATAGCTGCTCTAAAGTAGAAAAAGAAAAAGTTTATGAGGACGCAGATACCCGCAGATAAACGCAGCAAAATATTTTTTCAACAAATGATTTAGTCATTACATCTTGGATTTGGGATTTATGATTTTAGGTTTTGGATCTTAATTCAGAAATCCGCAATCCAAAATCCGCAATTGCTTAATTCCACAATCCAAAATCCGCAATCGATTATATCCATCCTCTCGATTCTGCAACGTAACCCATGATTCGATAAGTCAGTTTTGCAGCCAAGAAGTCAGGGGCAATATTTCCAGGCTGAGGAGAAAGCTCAACCAGATCAAAAGAGACAATCTTTTTATGCTGTGAAAGCAATCTTAAAAAATCAATAGTTTCATACCAACTCAAACCACCCGGTTCTGGTGTGCCTACAGAAGGCATAATAGCTGGATCTAAAACATCAAGGTCCAGTGTCAGATATACATCATCTGTTAAGTAGCCTAAAATTTTATCAATCCATCCATCATTTTGTTTAATCTCATAATCTGATATATTTACAACCTGCGCAGACCTCAGGTAATCCCCTTCTCCTTTACTCATACTCCTCACACCAGCCTGAACAAGTGGACAAATTTCGCTTATCCTTCTCCCCACACAAGCATGGTTGTAAGGTGTCCCCTGATAAGAATCTCTCAAATCTGCATGAGCATCCAACTGAAGTACAGATAAATGAGGATACTTTTTCGCTAATTCTCTTACCATCCCCAGTGAAATTGAATGTTCCCCGCCCAGCATCACTTGAAACTGCTCGGATTTAATACACGAAGAAACAGCTTTTGAAACTATACGCAGCATATCTTCAGGTTTTTCATCAGTTACCGCAAGCGCATCATGTGTATATATGCCCACACGATAGGTTTCTTTTTCAAGCTCTTCATCATATAACTCCATGTGGTTAGAAGCTTCGATAATTGCCCTCGGGCCGTTCCTTGCCCCGGAAATGTAGGTGGTGGTTAAATCATAAGGAACAGGTATAACTGTAATCCTGGATTTATCCAAGTCTGAATACTCTGGTTCAATTCCAGCAAAACTTAAGATTGGTTTCTCATTCATCTTAATTTACACCAACTCCTTTTTAATCCTTCCATCTTTGCTTTGTTATTTGATCTTTGTCATTCATTTGGACTTTGGATTTTGTCATTTGTCATTTTAATTCTTCCAACACTCCATTCTTCCACCATTCCATCACCCAGCACCCGCTACCCTACTCCCTGACCCCTATAATTCACTTGACTGGCAAAATATAATTGAATACATTTAATGGACAGCTTCTATATAGTATGCGAATTCAAATATTTAAGGAGATCGAGAAACTCTATGGAATATTTTTTAACTGTTTTAGGTATGGTTCTCATTGTTGAAGGCCTCCCCTATTTTACCTTCCCAGAAAAAATGAAATCAATAATGGAAAAAATTCCACAGATGCCCACGACTTGGTTGAGGATATTTGGTATTGTATCAATCTCTATTGGACTATTACTCATTTATTTGACAAGATATTATCTTTATAAATCAATCTAACCATTCACCGCAGAGAACGCAGAGAAGATATAATGTTTATTCATAAAAGATAAATTCTTGATCCATATTTTTGTAAATTACCCCTATCCCACTTTTACAAAGGGGGAGAAGATGACGTTCCTCTTTCAAGGTTGGAATTCAGCTCAGTATAAGTTTTGCTTAACCTTTTACTTCGTTCTTCAATTGATACAAATGTTCCCATGACAACTTATCTGAGCGACAGGGTAAAATTGAATTGTTGTGAAACAAGGGGTCTTCATCCAAATTGAATGGTGAGGCCTTAAGGGCATCTTCCCATAAAGAAGTCCCTGGTATGGGAGAATATTCAGCCAGGAAGGGATGTGCTCCACAATCCACGACAAACCTTATACTCCTTCTAACTTCTTCAGCCCCTTGTCCCGGAAGCCCTACAAGAAGATAAACTCCGATATCCTCCGATTCATAGCCTGCCTGTCTCATGTGTTTTACCGCCTGTTCAAATTCTTTATTGTTCGTTTTCCCCCCTGTCTGAATCTGTTTGTTTTTATCTACCGTCTCAAAACCAAGTCTTATAGTTTTAAACCCTGCTTGAAATAAAAGCTCGGAAACCTTCTTGGTAATCCCTTTGACATGAAGGCCATTTGGAGTGTGAAAATTACACTTAATATCTCTCTTTATGATTTCTTTAAACAGCGGAACAAACCTTTCACCTGCTTTGTATAGGAGTGCATCATCATAAAAGACAAATTCTTTAACTGGATAAGAACCAGTCCAATACAATATTTCATCTAAAATGTTTGAAACACCTCTTTGTCTAAATCCGTTATTTAAATTAGGAGAGGCACAGTAGGTACACCTGTAAGGACATCCCCTTGACGTAAGAATGCAGAGAGAATCGTGATGTGACATTAGATCAAATGCAGGATATGGCAATGTATCAAGCTCTTTTAGATTTGGCATGAATGAAGCAGTTCGATTAGTTATCTCACCTATTTTTTTTAGAACTGACTCTTCACCCTCACCACAGATATAGTAATCTGCACCTGAATACTTTGAAGCATGGTCAGGACAAAGCGTGGTGTATATACCTCCCAAAATCACCGGCGTATCAGGATAGTGTTCTTTAATTAAAGTTATTGTTTTGGAAACACCCGGGTACCAATATGTCATCATTGAGGTGATTAAAATAACGTCTGGTTTCGGTACCTTCATAAGCTCCTGCTCAAACAGTTCAGGAGTAATACCATAGCGACTATACTTACGAGGTATTTCCTTCAGTATCGTTGGTTTTTCTATATGCTCTTTAAAAAAATGTCCGGATCCATACTTCTTGCGAGTGGCTTTCTCAATTTCTTTCTTACGCATCATCTGAGAATGATTTGTGTCAAGGCAATCTATAAAATATATATCGTATCCATTCTTTCTGAGAACGCTAGCGATATAAAGCAAACCCAACGGTCTTATCCACAAATCATAAGCAGCAAAATCATAAATCCATGGATTAATAAGCAGTATGCTTG
>WTBG01000075.1 GCA_013139225.1 Deltaproteobacteria bacterium | reverse complement strand
CATCCTGAATCGTAAAAAATTCTCCATGTTCTATTGGCCAGTTTTTAATCCATTGATAATCAGGATCAACTCCAAACACTGAGGTACCCCAATTCTGGTTTTGAAAAACCACCTGGGCTGATGTGTTTACTACCGGAGTTACCATCTGAATAGCTGGGCATTCTTCCTGGATTGCATTAGCATCCTCAGCTGTAAGGGTTGTAACAGTACCAGATCCTGTCCGCATACCCCCTTTAGTTATACTCCCCGGAAAGATAATGAGTAAATTGGTACCAAGACCACGTATTGACTTTTCAATTGCAATCTGGGCTCCACTTCCCATACTTACCAGTGTAATAACAGCACAGACGCCAATGACTACTCCCAAAACAGTGAGCAATGATCGGAGTTTATTTTTTCTGAGTGCCCGGAGTGCGACACGAATGGTAATAAAAAAATCCATCTTGCCTCACTGGTCACTTATAATTTTGCCATCACTAAACAGTATTTGGCGTTTTGCATACTGAGCAATAACTGTTTCGTGGGTTACCAAAATAATGGTAATTTCATAGGTATTGTTCAAGTCTTTTAAAATCTGCATAATTTCTGCACTTGTCTGGGTATCTAGATTCCCCGTTGGTTCATCGGCCAGGATGAGAGAAGGGTTATTAACCAATGCCCGTGCAATAGCAACCCTTTGTTGCTCTCCTCCCGAGAGTTGGTTGGAAAGGTTGTGCATCCTCTCTTTCAATCCTACCCTTTCAAGGGCTTCAACTGTCAGCCTGTATCGTTTTGATGCAGTAACCTTGGAGTAAAGTAAGGGAAGCTCCACATTTTCGAGAGCACTAGTTCGGGGGAGCAGGTTGTAATTCTGGAATACAAAGCCGATCTTTTTATTCCGTATTTCAGCCAATTGATTTTCATTGAGGGAAGATAGTTCCACACCCTCTAGAAGAAGCCTCCCACTAGTTGGGATATCAAGACATCCCAGGAGGTTCATAAAGGTAGATTTCCCTGATCCAGAGGCGCCCATAATGGCCACAAATTCTCCTTCCCCCACCCCTAATGAAACCCCCCGCAACGCAGGAATTTCTACACCTTCGCCTAGGTCATAAGTTTTATAGATCTGTTCTGCAAGGATAAAATGTGTCATAATGATTAATGTTTTTTATCGTCTAAACCCGAACCTGAAGCCAGATTTTCCAGATGCAACGCCTTGCTTCCACTGGGAAAGATAACCCACAATCACTTTTTCTCCCTCATCAATTGACCCATTTAAAACTTCAGTATACCGTCCATCTGAAATTCCTGCTTTAATTGGAATACGTTTTACCTGTCCAATGTCATTAATGATCCACAGACTCTGCGGAAGATTTAAAAGTTCTTCCTCATCCCCTGAATCTTTATCCTTTTCTTCATCATAGTGGTATAAATACTTATCTGCTGGATTAGCTTTAAACCTCAATGCAATACTTGGTAACCTCAATACATTCTTTTTCTCATTAGCAATGATCGAAACAGTGGCGGTCATCCCTGGTCGCAAGAGAAGATCTGGATTGGCAACCTCAATTACCGTTGCATAGGTGACCACATTCTGCTCTTGTTTGGGAGCAAATCTCACCTGGGAAACTTTACCACTGAAGGTCCTTTCTGGAAAGGCATCTACAGTAAAAAGGACTTCCTGTCCCGCCTGAATCTTCCCGATATCAGCTTCGTCCACATAGGCCTCTACTTGCATCTTGGTCAGATCTTGTGCAATTAAAAATAGATCAGGGGTCTGGAATGTGGATACTACAGTTTGTCCTACATCGCAGTTTCGAGAAATTACAATACCATCAACAGGTGAATAAATAGTGGTATACTCTAAATCTACTTTCGTAGAATTAAGGAGTGCCCTCGACTGTTCTTTTCTGGCCTGAGCAGCAGAAAGCGCAGCCTTGGCTGCCTCGTAGTTAGTCTCAGCAACCTCTAAGTCTCTCTCAGATGCAACAAGGCCCTTAGTCAAGTTCTTGATTCTCCTCAGGTTATTTTCCGCGTCCAGCAAGAGTACCCTTGCCTCTCGGGTCTGAGCTTTAGCTAGATTAAAATTGGCATCAGCCTGCGTTACCTTTGCCTGATATATATCGGTTTCCAATTGGGCTATAGCCTGCCCTTTCTTCACCTGGGAGTTGAAATCAGCATAGATCATGGTTATCCTACCAGAAACCTGACTGCCAACTCGAACAGTAATGACAGGATTAATCGCTCCTGTTGCCGTAATCTTTTCTACAATATCACCCCTGTCTACCTCGATTGTTTCGTATTTGCTTTCCTTATTACTACCTTTTAAGGAGTAAAAAGCCACAATAGCAATGATAAGCAAAATACCTGTTCCGATGAATAATCTCTTCTTCACTAAAATTCTCCTTTTGAGCGTTTGCTTTGGACAACTACACTACCATAAGATTTAAGAGGATTTTTAATGCAGTCTTTATATATCTTATAGAGTAATAAGTATACTATTTTATAAAAGAAAATCAAATGCCGCAATTTCAGCAACTGTTGTTGAAAGCCAGGTACTGTAGGATTCTAAACATAATTTTAAGCTGGTAGCTTCAGCGCGGATCTAAATTCGTCAGTTCCTGCCCACTGCAACAATTCATGGATAAACATTTCAGTAGATGAAATTGTAGCACCATTTTGTCTCATCCTCTCAATACCAATCTTCCAGTTATCAAGATCGCGGGATGAAACAGCATCACTGACTGTATGGACTTCAAAGTGATCCCTTTTCTATAAGTGCAGCATAGAATAAAGATGGTTGGGTGTCAATGATGGAGGTAAGGTAATACAGGGTGTGGGAATTCTCCCTTTTGTAAGTAAGAGCATAAGCAGGTTCTTTCTTGACAGTTAGAAAAGTATTTGATAGAAGGTGCTTATTTAAACCCAGAATTTGCAGTAGGTATCGTAGCGAGACGCGGAAAACCACAGCGAAACGCGCAGTTGGAGCGATTTTGTAACGATGGCATATTCATAAATATGTTGAGGAGCAAAAGCGTGAAACAAGCGTTGCAGCAAGGATTTTCAAGCCACAGTAGATGGCTACTGCAAATTCTGGGTTAAGGACAGAGGGGCATGTAAAAATGGTTCTTGCTGGGATGTGAATAGAAAACAGATATGAATAATTACATTACAGAATTTCCCCCTGGAAGGAAAAGGCCTAAAGGATGGCCCAAACGAGTAAATATGGCCATCCTTTTTTTTACCAGTAACCTCAACTGTTATATGGACAGGATCAGTATAGCGGTAACAGCTCCAGTGATTATGAATGAGTTGGGGTGGGATGAGGCCTCTCTGGGGATTATACTTTCATCCTTTTTCTGGGGGTATACCTTACTCCAGATTCCTGGTGGCTGGCTGGCTGATCGTTTTGGAGGCAAGAACGTCCTCTGTTTCGGTGTGTTCTGGTGGTCAATTTTTACGATGTTAACTCCTCTGGCCAGAACCGTTACGAACATGGCAATTATTAGAGCCCTGATGGGATTGGGTGAGGGTGTTAATTTCCCATCCATTCAAAGTATGACTTCGAGATGGTTTCCAGCAGGAGAAAGATCAAGGGTGATGGGTTTTATTTTATCCGGAGTTTCAGTTGGAAACATTATCGCTTTCCCCCTGGCTGCCTGGATCATGACTGTATTTGGATGGCGTTATGTTTTTTATATTTTTGGCCTTTTGGGTTTTATCTGGTGTGCATTCTGGATCCGACTTGCTGCAAACAGACCCGAGGAACATAAAACTATACATAAACAGGAGCTTGAATACATAAAAGAAAATAGGCCGCAGATTGCCCCGGTTGAGAAAATACCATGGAAGATAATCCTTTCAAAAGTTCAAGTCTGGGCTCTTATTATCAACCATTTCTGCGTAAGCTGGGGCTACTTCCTGTTTTTAACCTGGCTCCCAACATACCTTATTAAAGAACATGGTTTTTCTATAAAGGAGATGGGAATATATTCTATGGTTCCCTACTTGGTCATGGTAGTAGGAAGCAATGGAACAGGTTGGCTGGCCGACTATTTGATCAAACGAACAGGAAATATAACACTTGTTCGCAAGGTATTGCACTCAATAAGCATTTTAAGTGCGAGTATTTTTCTTA
>WTBG01000015.1 GCA_013139225.1 Deltaproteobacteria bacterium | reverse complement strand
CGGTTATGCTTGGTTCTAACCTTATGATAAGTGACCTTGATACTATTATTTCAGCTAATTTCCTCTGTGATGAATACGGCATGGATACCATTTCTGCAGGCAATGTCATCGGATTTGCCATGGAGTGTTACGAGAAAGGGTTTTTAAAAGATGATGACACCGGAGGACTTCCCCTTACCTGGGGAGACGACGAGCTGGTGCTTTCTCTAATAGAAATGATTGGAAAAAAGGAAGGTATTGGTGAGCGTTTGGCACAAGGGGTTGCCCGTCTCTCAAAGGAGATGCCGGGAACGGAAGCATTTGCTATGCATGTAAAAGGCCTTGAGCTTGCTGCCTATGACCCCAGAGCGGTATTCGGTCAGGGCCTGTCCTATGCGATTGCACCGAGGGGTGGTGAGCACGGGAGGGGAGGTTACATGATTGTTGAATTTTTTATGCCGGATGTTGATCTGTATACCCATGAGGGCAAGGCACAAAGAGCGGCTCAGATGTCCGAGGATGCGGCCATTTATGATTTATCCTGTCTCTGCAGTTTCAATTTTGTGCCCATTGCCTTGATTCCCCAATTGATTACTGCTGTGGTTGGTGAACAATATACGGAAGAGAGCTTAAGGGAAGCAGCCAAACGGGTTATCACCTTGGAACGCAAGTTTAATGTCCGGGAAGGGTTCAGCAGGAAGGATGACACCCTCCCCCCACGTCTTTTAAACGAGCCGCTGCCTGAAGGGATGGCTGAAGGAAAGAAGGTTGAGGGTCTTGATATCATGCTTGATGAGTACTACCAGATAAGAGGTTGGGATAAAGAAGGAAATCCTATTAGTTAAATTCACCTCCAAAGCTGGCGCTGTCAAAACTTTACTCGAAGAGGAGAAAAAATGGAAGAAAATCTAAAGAGATTTATTGATCAACATGTCATTATTACCGGAGCAGGAAGTGGAATAGGTCGGGGTATCGCTCATCGATTTGCCTCAGAGGGAGCTAAAGTGGTGGTAGCAGACATTGATAGTGAGGGGGGAGAAAAAGTAGCAGCAGAAATCAAAGATAAAGGCGGAACCGCCCAGTTTTTTTCTGTTGATGTCTCTTCCGAAGAGTCCGTAAAGGAACTGGTGCAAAAAGCAGCTCAAGCATTTGGACCGGTTAATGTATGTGTATCCAATGCGGGCGTTTCTGAAACGCAGTCCTCAGCACTTGAAATTACCACAGATGAATGGGATCGGGTTTACGGAGTAAATGTCCGTGGAGCCTTTATGTTCTGCCGGGCATGTGCCAATAATATGATGGACAATGATGTCAAGGGCTCAATTATTACTATCTCTTCAACAATGGGGAGGGGTTCTAAAAACATGACGGGCGCCTATGCATCATCAAAATCAGCGGTTATCATGTTCACCAAAAGTCTGGCCAAGTGCCTTGCTCCTATGGGTATTCGAGTAAATAGCATAGCTCCAGGGTTGGTAACAACGAATCTCTATCGCCCGGTTGAGAAAGAAATGATGATGGAAAAAGATTCTTTTGTTCCCTGGATAATCGAAGAGTGTATTAAAAGCGGGCAGCTTTTAATACCAAGAGTGGGTGAGCCGGAAGACATGGCAGCAGCAGCAGTATTTCTTGCCTCCAAGGATGCATCCTATATCACTGCACAGGTACTCTGCGTGGATGGTGGTACGGACTGGTGCTGGTAATGAGAAGGAATATCTAAACCCTTCACCAAAAAATAAAAGGGGAGGTAGAACCTCCCCTTTTTAAATTTATCAATTGATGAATGTTACTCTATCTCATCATTACCTTCCGGAATTGAACCAGTGGGATCGGCCGCAATAGTTTCAACCATTTCTGTATATGAAGATCTTAGCGAATGAGGGGAAAATCCTGTGTCGGGAATTGGATTTTTATGTAAGGGCAATTTTGCAGTTGCATCAATATACTCCTCTGTCTTGTTTAAAATGCCATGCGCCACATCCAACGCATTTTTCCCCTGAACATCAACAGTTCCTGAATGAATAACTTCCTCGGCTAAATCGCCATAGTCCAGATTACCAATAGCATTCTTATCATAATCTCCAATAGGCAGGCCATAATCCACAGTTTCCCTGAGACGGATATTATAACGGATCACCGTTTCAAAAACATCTTTCTCAAACTCTTCTTTGACTTTCTCTAAAACAAGCTTGGAGTATCGAGTTCTGGAATCATACATTGTGATGAGAGCACGAGATTTAACATCATGGCCAAGTTTTTCTTTAAGTAATATAATGATTTCTAGTAGTTTGGCAACACCACGAAGAGAAAAAAGACTCATATCAATTGGGATAATCACCTCCTCACAGGCACGAAGCGCATTAAAACAGAGAAGGCCAATGCTGGGAGGACAGTCAATTATAATATAATCGTATGATTGCTTGATTGTCTGGATAGCCTGCAGGAGCCTATCCTCCCTGCCATCCACTCCTGAAAGCTCTTGCTCTATCGCACTGAGAATTACGCTTGAGGGGGCAAGGTCAAAACCGTCTTTTATGGATATTAGGATATCTTCAATCCCAAGGGATTCGTTTTCCTTGTGTGTCATGACATGGTACATACTTTTCTCAAGATCAGAAGGATTTATGTTAAGACCCATGGTAGCGTGGGATTGAGGGTCGCAATCAATGAGCAATACCCTCTTCTCTTGCAAAGATATAGAAGCTGCAAGGTTAATAGCTGTCGTTGTTTTACCACATCCACCCTTTTGATTGGAAATCGCAATAATTCTCATGAAAATCCTCCTTGTCTGAAATTTGACTAATGTATTTATATTTCTTATAAATTACAAATTGAGACCGTACTTATACCAGACGGAGGAAATTATGCAAGAAAAAAACACGATATATAGTATTTTTTTATTTAACCACTACTATTTATTATGTTTTTAGTTTTTAGGGTAATCATGGCATCAGTGTTAGTTAGAGAGACTTGTTAAAAATGAAAAATGAAGACACAACCTAGAAAGACAATATTGAATGATAAGAACAAATACAGCAAATGTTTGTCAGGGGAATAAGTGGTTTTTCAACTTCAGGAATGAGTCTGAGAATGATTGTCGCCAAAGATGGGATAGCTGAGATTTGCATTGTTGGTGCACTGCCTACAAGCACTGACACCTCATAAGGTTACTCTATTGAACGACTGCTTGCAAGTGTTGCGCAAGCTGTCATAAGTGTGTATCAGCGATGTTGCTATATCTCCGGGATCATCAATCCTGTAAAGGATGCCCCGTGCCTCTTTTGTGATTTTTTCTGCAGCCTTATCAGAATATTCCTGCCATAAGTGACGATCTTCTCTGAACTGAAAAAACGTAAATAGAATACCCTCCTTCCATAGTAGATAAGCATTGTGGTAAGCCTTTTCAATAATTTCACGGTTATTTTCCATGAACCTGTAAAAACCAGCATTTTCTCCATGCACCGGGAGACCATCTCCAATAAGTATAACAACAGGAATCCTGTCTGGATCCTTTAAAAGAATTTTCCTGCTTTTTTCAAGGCACCCCCCAATATCTTTTCCTGTTCCATTTACCGCTCTCAAACGGGGAACATCTGAAAACTTTATCTCACGCACAATCTCATGGTAGGCTACGCATCGTACCCTGTCATAGGGTTGAAACCGCTTGAGATAGTAACCAAATGCCATACATGCCTTTCTCACCCCCTGAATCCTTTTCCCAAACTGGACTGCACCGGAGATGTCTATGGCAAGGATCACTGAATAGCCTACCTTTTTCCTGCTTGCATATTCTATTAAATCATCTTCGTCCAGTAAATGCGAGGATGGGTAAAGAATTCTTCGTGTTAACCCTCGTCTCAGGGTATGAGAAGGAGCAAGCCGTGATGTTAAATGACGCGCCCGTTGCGTTTTGTCGAGTTGCACCGTCTGTAAACCACGGATACCACTTTTGTGTATTCCGGTGCGCACGGCGTGTCTCTTATTGAAACACTTTGACATGTTTAAAAAAGCGTCCTTTGCAAGCAAATATGCTACACGCTCCTGATTTACAAGGAATGTATCTGAAAATGTTGGGCTTATTACATGAGTTTCTATAAGTTGCTCCACCATTGAACGAATTTCCTCTTTGCTGATTTCAGGAGGAAGATGTTTATGGATCTTTCTCTTCAGTTTATGGTAGTGAGAACTTAAGGCTTTAGCATCATCAAAAAAATCCAGGTAATTATCTACATGTACATTAAA
>WTBG01000341.1 GCA_013139225.1 Deltaproteobacteria bacterium | reverse complement strand
AAAGGGCTCTTTTACCGGCGCCACTTCCAGAAAGATCGGTCGATTCGAAATAGCAAATGACAGCACCCTTTTTCTGGATGAGATAAGTGAGCTCCCTTTAAATACCCAGGCCAAGCTTCTTCAGGTGCTGCAGGAGCATAAGTTTGAAAGGGTCGGTGGTACAAAAACCCTGAGTACCAATGTCAGGATCATTGCGGCGAGCAATCAAGAACTTAATCGATTGGTCAAAGAAAAAAAATTTAGAGATGATTTGTTCTATCGTTTAAGCATCTTTCCCATTCACGTCCCGGCTCTTCGCGAACGCAAAGAAGATATCCCTCTTCTTATCGATTATTTCACAAGCAAATTCTGTTCAAGACTGAACCGCATGTCTCCCCATTTTGACAAGGCTGCTATAGAAACTCTCGTGCAGTATCCTTGGCCTGGAAATATCAGAGAACTGGAAAATTTCATAGAGAGGATAATCATCCTTAAGTCAAACCAGCCCGTTAGAGAAAAGGATGTAAGCTCTATTCTTCACGCTTTTGTTGAATTTGAAAAAGAGGTTTCTACACTGGAGGATGCAGAAAAGAGACACATAGAAAATGTATTAAAAAAAACCAGGGGGGTAGTCGGTGGTGTAAATGGTGCGGCTAAAATACTGGGAATAAAGAGACCAACACTTCAGTATCGTATGAAAAAACTGAAAATCAACCCATCTGACCATAAAACAGGATAATTATATCCATTCTGAGTTTGACGGGAAAATCAGAATACACGATAAGTGGGAAAGTAAAGAGGATGCCTTTACAGCCAGGTTTCAACTCGTGTTTTAATAAAAAAACAGTCATCTTCCCTTTTTCGGCTATTGTTTTCGAAGGGTTTTCTCTCGTTCCATGAGCAAGCGGAGAACTTGTGCAGGTTCTGTACAACTTATAATATCCTGGCAAAACTTTTTATCATTAAACAGAGAAGCAGCACAAGCGAGGGTATTCAGGTAGGCTTCCTGGGCTGATTCACTGGCAGCTAACAAGAGAAGGATGTGTACTGGCTTGTCATCAATTGAACCATAGTCAATAATACCCTTGGGGGAAACACCAAGACAGACACTGGTGCCTTCTACGGCATCAGTGCGGGCATGAGGAATAGCTACTCCTTCTCCAATACCTGTAGCTTCAATTTGTTCTCTTTCCAGTATCCGTTTAAATAATTCTTCTTCGTCATGGATCTTGTGAGAGGTAGAAACAGCCTGAACCAGCTCACGAATGGCGTCTTCTTTGGTACGAGATACCAGATTTAAGACAACTCTTTGGGGGGAAATTTGTCTGGAAAGAGGCCAATGCCCAAAGTAGCGAGTTTTTGTCAACTCATCACGCTCAATCCGTATGGTCTCCACTTCTTTTTTAATCTCGCCAATATTTACCTTCAATTCTTTTAAAGCCCGCACCAGAATTGCCAATCCAGCTTCAAACTCTTCCTGGACAACCGCGTCTGCTCCATATTCATAAAGATCTTCCAGTTCCTTGCTAAAGCGGGTGCGAGCCAGGACAAAGCAACCAGGGTTGAGATCCTTAATATTCTTTACTACTGCCTCAGTGCTCATAGGATCGGGTATTGTAATTACTACCAAATTTGCCTGCTCAACATGCGCTTTCTTGAGGACTTCGGGAGAGGTAGCATCTCCATAAAAACAATTCACGCCCAATCCTCGCATTTTCACTACTGTCTGAGCATTCAGATCCAGAGCAACAAAGGGTATTTTCTTGGCTCTCAAAACTCTTCCAAGGATTATGCCGATAGGACCATAGCCACATATAATTACATGGTTCCTTAGTTTTTTTTCTAATTCCACGAGCTCATGGTCTTCTTTCCCTCGCAACCATCTCTCCAAAAACGCCACTCGATTAAACCAATCGATCAATTTGGGTGATTTTTTAATCATAAAAGGAGTAACCATCATGGTAAGCAGGGATGAAGTAAGATATAAGCTGAAAAAATGTTCGCCTACCAGATTATGCTGCAAACCCATTTTAAGAATCACAAAAGAAAATTCTCCCATCTGGGCCAATCCTGCACCCACCAAAACAGCGATCTTTAGAGGGTAACGGATGAACCGGGTTGCTAAGACTGTAAAAAAGAACTTTCCTAAAACAATACAGGTAAAAAGCAGAAGCACCTGCCAGGGGTAATGGAAGATGAAACGTGGATCCAGTAACATGCCAATGGCTACGAAAAAAATACACAAAAAAGCGTCTCTGAACGGAATCATTCCGGCCAGCATCTGATAATTGTATTCTGATTCACTAACGATAAAGCCTGCTAAGAAAGCTCCCAGGACCAGAGATAAACCGATCACTTGGCTAATTACAGCCATACCCAGACAAAAAATAATCGTTCCGATCAAAAACAATTCCTTGCCGCCGACAGAAGCTACCCAATACTGGGCGCGTGGAATAATCTTACGGTTCAAAAACAAAAACACTCCTAAAAAAACTACCCCCTTAGTCAATGAGGTGAGTACGGGGAGGATGACCTGGTTGTCGGCTACTTTTCCCAAGCTGGGCAAAATAGCGATCATAAGAATAGCAGCGATGTCTTGGACAATCAGGTAAGACACCATGAGTCGACCGTGAAGAGAATCGATAACTGCCAGGTCATTCAGCACTTTTATAACGATGGCCGTACTGCTTAATGCAAATAAGCTTCCGACCAGCAAACCAGTTAACAAATTCCAGCCAATTAGA
>WTBG01000380.1 GCA_013139225.1 Deltaproteobacteria bacterium | reverse complement strand
TTAATAGTATAATTGCTGTTTATGTAAAACAATAAAAGCAATGATAATTTTTTATGATAAAAGTCATGTTTTCTAAACCAGATTATGTTACATTTAGATTAGCGATATGGTTTAGAATATAATTAGGGACTAGAGCAGGGAGGTAGCAAGGATGGAAAAAACAACTGCTAATATTCTTTGGGTGAGTGACAATTTTGATCCTGTCGTTTATAATCTTCTGAGAAAAAGTTTACCTGATGTTGAAGTATATGTTGTATCGCCAGACTCAGGCTATCTTAACTATATTAAAGATAAAAACATTCAAATCATTCTTTTAGAGTGCAATTTGAAAGGTAGAAACACGATAGATGTATTGGAAGCTATTCAGAAGATAGGGCATGATATACTGGTTATAGTTCTCGGTGAGTGCGAAAATGAAGAAATTGCCATTGAGTTAATGAGAAAGGGTGCATATAATTATATCCTCAGGACAGAAAAGTTCACAAACATTCTTCCTGTAGTGGTAGAAAAAGCTTTTATGAAATGCATCGAAAGCGAGAAAAAAAGGCACCTGGAGCTTCAGCTTAAAAATTCTGTGAAAAGGTATAGAACCTTGGTTGAAAGCATTCATGATGGTGTCTGCATGATCAACCGGGATTTTCAGATAGTGATGGCAAACAATTCCCTGCTTAATCAGTTCAAGGGTGAAGCGGGTGAAGTAATAGGAAAAAGGTGCTATGAGATTTTCCACGGTTCCTCAAAGCCCTGCGAGGGAGATGAACATCTATGCCCTACAAGAGAGGTTTTCGGAACAGGTAAGCCTGTCAATATTATACATTGCCACTTATCCAAGGGTGGAGATAAAGTCTTTGTAGAGATGAATGCCCATCCTGTTATAAATGAAAAGGGAGAAATAACACATGTTGTAGAGATCCTCAGGGATATAACTGAGAAGAAGAAGATGGAAGAGAAGATTCTGGAACAGGAAAAATTGTCAGTGCTCATTGAAATGGCAGGAGCAACCGCCCATGAATTGAACCAACCTCTTACTGTAATCATGCCCAGGTTGGAACTGTTTCTCACTAAGGCTAACAAAGACGATCCTCTCTTAAAAGATATGACCATCATTTATGGACAGTGTGAGAAGATGGCGGATTTGATAAAAAAAATTAGTGAAGTAACAGTTTATCAAACCAAAGAGTATGTGGGGGATGTTAACATCATCGACATCGAGAAGGCATCTAATCCCTCTATCATGAAGGCAAAAAACTCCCCCCATAACCTTTTAGAATCCCTCCTTGTCTCCATGAACCAGTATTCTGTTATTGTCACTGACCTCAGTGGAACAATCATTTACTTTAATAAATACTCCGAAGATCTTTTGGGGTATACTGCTGAAGAGGTTGTTCAGAAAAAGGATGTCCTCTTCTTCAGCAAAGAGGAAGGCACCAGTAAAGGCATTGAAGCATGCAGAGCCCCAGCCATTTATAAGGGCTATTATGAAAGGGAAAAGACGGTTATTACTAAAGACGGGAATGAAATAACTATCGATTTATGTTTTGCACCGCTTTTAGACAAGAAATCTCAGGTAGCAGGTTTTGTAGGAGTTGCACAACACACTTCACACTAATCCAATTCCTGTTTACTGTTCAATTGTCTGCTTAGCAAGTTCTAATTCAAGGGCTCGCAAATCACCATTATGCTTTTTGTAAAGGTCTATCTGCAACTCTGCTTCATTCCCTCCCTCAATCATAGTCAGAGCATACTTAAGATAATCCTCGGTTCCCAACGCTATGGCTTTATGGTAAACAAATTCCACCAATCGTTTGAGTTGAGTACGCATAGATAGAATTTCTCCGGTTTCCGGCTCTACAATATCTGCTTTTAAACCGTCCTTCAAAGCTCTCCACCAATTCTGTTCTAAGTACCCTGCATGAAGAATGCTTGGAGCTTTCCCTGCAAAAAAGTCATCCTGATAAACCGCTGTTGCTGCTTGAACAAGAGCAGCAAAAACACCAATCCGATGAACAGAGGTTGGCAGATCGAAAAATCTATATTCTACTGTTCCAAAAGGAGGCTGAGGACGGATACACCACCACAAATCACCGGGACGTGTTATATCTTTCGTTGCAAGAAGCTTCTCGTAGTGCTCTACAAGCTCAGAAAAATTTTTAAAATTAGGCGCAAATCTGCTGCGTGGCATAGATTGAAAAAGATGTGTTCTGGTTGACATCAAACCGGTCTCCATACCTTCAAAGTAGGGAGAGTTTGCAGAAAGTGCCAGTAGTGGATGTGCCCAGCGTCGCATCTCATTCATAACGTAGATGGCAACCTCTTCATTTTGTACCCCTACATGAATATGCAGCGCAAATGCTAACAGACGATGTGCAATATACCCGCAACTATTACGCACCCACTTATAGTGCTCATTATTTACAAAAGGCATTCGCTGCCACTGACCAAAAGGGTGAGATCCACTTGCCACCAGTGTTATACCCAGCTTCTTACAACACGCTGCAAGCTGGTCTCTTCCCTCGCATACGCCCTTAACCAAATCATCTACCGTTTGATATACTCCAGTGCGGTTTTCTATAACACATAGTAAAAGTTCATAGCACACTCGTTCCCGCATGGAACCTTCAAGTTTTGCCATGACATCATCAACCCGGGGAGTTAAGTCCGCGGTTTCAGGGTCTATCAAATGAAATTCCTCTTCTACCCCTAATGTAGGAGAATCATTTCTCTTAAAAGGCTTCATTCTTCTTTCCTTGATTGATTTATCTGAAAGTCACTCTCTGTTGCTCGCAGTACCAGTCCAACCAGGATCATGATCCCGGATTCAAGAGAATCATCACAAAAATCAAAACCACCGGTATGCAAAGGCTTGGATGATTTTCCCATACCCAGCCGTATAAGCAGTCCAGGGATTAGTTGCGTATAAAATCCGAAATCTTCTGAACCCATGCTCTGGTCCGAAAAGACTACCCGTTTTTCAGGCCCCAAAAGATCATCTGCCGTCTTTTCAAACAGATTATATAAATCAGGATGGTTGTAAACATGAGGGCAATATTGTTGGATATCAATGTTTGCTTCTACTTTATCTTTGTTGCATATCTCTGACACCGTAGATTTAAATTGACCCAGCACTTCTCTGCGTACTGCCTCATTGAGTGTGCGTATTGTTCCCTTTATCAAAGTTTCATCAGGGATGGTATTTGATTGTTCTCCACCATGTATAATTCCTATACTTACAACACGTTTCAAACTTCCATTAACCTCATAACTCGTCAGGTCACTTAATGCTTGTGCAATCCGCCCGGCACTTAAAATGGGACTTATGGTTTCATAAGGTCGAGCTCCATGGCCTCCTTTTCCCTTTACCTTTATGGTGAAAATATCACTTCCAGAAGTTATCACCCCTTCTTTAGAAGCAACGACGCCGATGTCCAAATTAGGCCAGGTGTGCATTGTGAAAATAGCGGATGGTAAAGGATTCCCCAATGCTCCCGCTTCTACCATAGATTGTGCACCTCTCCCCGTTTCCTCGGCCGGCTGAAAAATAACTCTCACTGAGCCGGCAAGGTGATCACGTAACTTCCAAAGTATGCGAGATGCCTCCAATACACAGACTATATGACCATCATGCCCACAACTATGTGAGTATCCTGGATTTTGTGATGCATATGGTTTAGAAGATCTTTCTTCTATATTGAGTGCATCAATGTCTGCCCGTAACGCTACTACTTTACCAGAATGTGTTCCAGGAATGGTTGCAACAATACCTGTTCCCGCCAGTCCCTCTTCCACCTCAACACCTGTTTTTCTTAACTCCTGAGCAATAAGCCTTGCGGTAAATTTCTCTTCAAATGCTTTTTCGGGAATTTGATGGAAATGATGTCTCAGCTCTATTGCTCTCTTCAGAACCTTATGCACTTCCTGACGAATAAGTTCTCTCATTCAAATACTCTCTGCATCAAGGTAGTTTGCTGTTGCCATCAAGCTTCATGCTACTATACCTTAATCATATAATAATAACTATAATATTTAAAAAATTTATCCCTTCATTTCTTTCACCTCAAAATATCCTTTTCCCACATGACATTTTGTGGTATAGGGAAGACATCATAACTCACACAGGTATAGATTCAATACTGTTGATAAACCACAAGGGGATAAGCTCATGAGAACTTTGTCAGAGAATGAAATACGTCAGCTTATGGATGAAATGCGTTGGGGAACTTTAATTGCAATAGATGACGGACAACCTTATGCCATAGAGACATCCTTTGCAACAGATGATAAGTTTCTTTATACCGGGTCAAAGTATGGTGGCCGTATGAATAAGTGTATTGAAAAAAATCCAACCGCTACCTTCAAAATATGCGACAGCACAAAGGATTCAAAATTATTCCGAGCCGCGATTGTTGAATCTGAGGCTAAGATACTAACTGAGAGAGATGAAATTGTTCAATGCCTCCGTACAATTTACAAAAAATTAGGTCTCCCTGAATCACGTATTGAAGAAAGAACAGACAAGATTACCGCCCAAACCGGGTCTCTGAGTTTATATCGTATGCCACTTATGAAACTCGGCGGCGTTGCATCTGGAAGTTAATACAACAAAAAGATGTCTGGCAAAGTTTTTTGTGGCATGCGTTAATATATAGTCCCGACCGCATTTCGATTCATTTGGAATATTATTGCTCAGACTGTAGTCAAACTCTTTGATGTTACAAGTTTAAGTTAAAACCATAATTTCTCTGAAAGCCGCTTTTGCCCATAGTAAGCAGAAATACCTTGTATTGATAAACACATATGAATATAAAAATCCTTCAGTAGCAATGTTGAGAGTTTTCAATTCAAGCAATTCAAATATCTGCCCACATTTATATTTACTCAGATGCTGTTCTATGATATAGATGGTATGAAATCAATGAAATAACAATTTAAAACAACAGGTGTGAAGAATACGGACAATACGAGAGGGGGTGATAATCAGGAAAGGCGATAAACAATAGTTGTGAATCATAGACGATATGGAGAAAAATGATGGCGAGATTGAACAACGATTTTCTTACTCACTTTTATTATGGCGTTAGAGATGGTTACTTAGAACGGGTACAAGGAGAGAAGAAACCCCTTCCTGAAGTTTTCCTGGGTCTCACACGTAATAACCCTGTAGTAATTACCTGTGATGAAAACTTCACGCCCAATGGTGCAGTAAAGAGTGTGGGGTTTCATTTGAAGGAAGAACTTTTAGAAGAAGCGATTAAAGCATATGATGAGTTCCTCAATTGGCGATGGGGAAAAATTAAGGAGGCAATGGGCAGTGAATACGAGGGCGAAGGCTGGCTCTATTCTCCTCACCCTGATTTTATCGTTGGTGGCCTCAAACACGCTTTAAAACATATATACCTATCAAAAGAAGAAGCAGAAAAGAAGGTAGACTTTGAAAGACTCGGCACACTTGAAGGCTTCTATAAAAGGACATGGGGAAATATCCAACAAAACAAGAAAGTAGCCATCGTTTATTACTATCCACCGGGTACCCACTTCCAAGTCAACTGCACCGTGGAAATCCAGAAATCGGGTTATATCAGAGATTTTATAAACAGGGCTGCTTGTTTAGCGCATGGAGATAACCCTGCGAAATGGCCGACACGTACTGCCTATATTTTCCATGTAGAGGAAGTAATTGATAAAAGTGTTTATCCTTAGATGTAAAGTCTGAGTTTGAATACAGCCATAGCAAAAAGGCTTTAACCTCACATGACAATGACTCTTACACACCAAGTCCAAACTAAAATACCTCTGGAGGCATCTTTCGATGTGGCAATCATATGATTAAAAAGAGAATCCTTAAGAAAAGTTTTTCCTTGTTTGTAGTGTGTTGTTTCTTGTCAAGTGTTCAATTTTCTCAAGCACTTGTATTAGAACAACATGAAGAACTTATGTGCTTTACATCAGGAAATCCTGCAATTGAAGAACTTTCAAAACATCTGGCTTTCCTGGATTCTTGTAATAACAGCGGATGTATTAGTGAAGAAGAATTGGAATATATTAATGAGGCAATATCCGATTTGCCAGGGTTTATTGTTATCTATAATCTTTTAATGTTCATTTATTATGGTAGAATATGTCTGGAAACCCTGGACCCTGCTGCATGTGAATCCATGGTAACGCATTTAGTGTTAACACTATTTTTAGGTGTTTTATTGGAAGGCCTTTGAATTTAATAAAAGTGTAAGCCCGTGTTGAAATCATACAAGAGAACACGCTTTCCGAAATGCAGGTGTTGTGAGCGGCTCCTGCATTTTTTTGATTTTACCAAACGTTTGTCTCTTTCTATTTCAAAGACTACCACAATTCATAACCTGATTATCAAGAATAGGATGTTCTAACTAATTGCGTCATTTTATGAATCACCATCGATGAGTTGCTTCTGATGAATGTTTTGAGATATGCTATGGCAGCAGTCTTTATATACATTTTTTCGTCTTTAACAATCAGCGTAGGAGAACAAAAGATTCTCTTTCGCGAAGATTTTAACGATCTTACCAATTGGAAACCTCTTTACTTCCCCAAAATAAAAAAGCATTCCTCTTACGACATACAAACTGACAATACAACAAGCGTTCTAAAGACAGTAAGTAGTAATTCTGCATCAGCAATGATTTACAAGAAGTTATTCAACGTCTATGAATATCCTCTCATTAAGTGGCGCTGGAAAGTGGAAAATGTCTATACAAAGGGGGATGCAAAGACAAAAGAGGGTGATGATTATCCTCTCCGCATTTATATAATATTCAAATACGATCCAGAAAAGGCAGGGTTTTTTGAAAAGGTAAAGTATAAGACTG
>WTBG01000233.1 GCA_013139225.1 Deltaproteobacteria bacterium | reverse complement strand
CACCTATGACAGTTAATGTAAATGTTTTAGTGGTTTCAGTTGAGCCAAAATCTAATGTTTTAGGATTAATCAAAATGCAACCAGCTAGAGAAAGTAAGATCAAGCATATCATTATGTTAATAATTCTTTTCACCTTTTCCTCCAATTATAAGGTTTTAATTGCAGGCAATCTATTAGTTCACTCTTTGTTGAACTTGGGTGTTCTATATCACAGTACATACTATATGTAAAGGATATGGTAAGCACAAGAATCTCTCTGCAGAGCTTTTGACTCAAGATATTGAGCTATCTAAAATGAGCAAAATAGTTAGACTACTTGCAAAAACCTTCAAAACCTCAAAAGTGTAGGTTTCTTGCTATAATTCACACTTGACTGCTTTCCCAAAAAGTGTGACTTTTATTTTGCAATATGTATTTTGTAGGGTGCAGGTGGATTGTTGTTTTACTCTACATAACCTAAAGATTCGAGTTTCTTCTTCTCCTCATTGGCAAGCTTCGGGAGTTTCTTATCCTTTTCCACAACCCCTTCCTCCATCGTTGTCTTTTTTTCCTCTTGAGCTTTCATACAACTGGGTGCAACTAGAAAGAAACATAGCATCAAAGGAATTATGTAAAACTTATTCATTTCTACCACCCCCTTTCTATTCCACTTCTCCTCTAATCATTGACAAAACCCAATCAATCATTTCCTTAACTGCTTCTTTGAAATCTTCATCCTCTTTCATTACTTTAACTATTGCAGGTTGTCTGTTCCCGGGATGTGCAGGCAGCTAATTAGCTGTGCCTGAGGCAATGGTGATTATTGTAGAAAATGAAGGGATGAGAACGGGAAAAAATATTTGTAAATTTCATGTCTTACAAGTTGAATATTTGAGTTGAGCGCCTTTTACCAGACCATAGGGTCCTGTTAACATCATATTACCGTGGGGAGCTGCAAAGCGGACATTTAAACGGCTGTTCTTTAATATCCCTCTGTTGGGTCCTGTTACAATGATCTCTTTTTTATCATCGATTTTTGTGTTTAGAATAACCGCTCCATGTCCACCGTCATTTAATATCTCCTGTGATGTTATTTCTGCCTTCATAAATCTTGCGATAAGATCATCAAGTTTTTCTGTATTTAAGCAGCTGGTATGATGCTCCATTACACCCTCGATTTTTCCTTCAGAGATCATTGCCGCTAATGTGTGACTGTTACCCACATTTACAAATAGTGACGTTTGAGATTCTTGCAGACATCCTAAAATAGCAGCAAAAGATGTGTCCATTACTAAAACCTCAGAGCGTGATTGCATTTTTGCAGTTCGAGCAACTGCCTTCATCCTTTTAAAACAGGCAGGAATTTCATCATATGTATAGACAAAACTTTCGGGCCTATTGTCCTTCCTCAATCTTTCTTCTATCATTTTGAACCTGAATTCTCTGTTTGAGGTTCCCTCAGGTTGAGTTCCGTGATCCTGCACTGCTATTGCCACCAGGTCAATATCCAAATCTTCCCCATAATTAGCTAAAAATTCTTTCAATAAAGCAAAATCAATTTCATGCAAACAGATTTTAGTTCCATTAAAATCATTAAGACCACTACTATTGATTTGAATACCGTATTCTCTCACTTCATTAATGTTGTTCCTCAAAGTGTATGCAGCATCTTCGCTCATAATTACGCGACTACCTTTTTTGATATGGCTTTTCAATAGAGAAGGAATAGCTCCACCTCCGATTGGATCCCCCTCAATAAAAATATCTCCTTCGCATCTTTCTATTAATCTGGCAAAATTTCTGCTGGGTGTTGGGAGAATGAGGCTGATACAATTTTCAGGGGTAAGCTCAGAATTATAAAGCAGGACATCCTGCGTTCCTGCTCCAATATCAATAGCTAATATTTTTTGAAGAGAACTTTTGGGGTTGAGGGTGGAGGCAACATGGTTTAAGGGATACATCATGATAATGCTGTATCATATTGATAATCAAACACATTCTCTAAATACATCCTAAGTTTTTTAATATCTTCATTACCCTTATGATCAGTAGATAAAAAATCAAATGATAGTATCTTTATCTTTGGATTGATTGATTTTATCTTCTCCAGCATTACGTCATTAAAAGCAGATCCATTCTTCTGATTGATAACACATATATCAGCTTTCTTTAAAGCTCTTATACGGCTCGGCTTCATGTTATCAATTGAACTATTTACAACAAAGAAAGCAAGTGTGGGGTTAATATATTCTAAAATGCTATTCCCTTCTATAAGTACTCCTTTGTGGTTGCTGATTTTTCCTAATGCCTGTTCCATCGCATCTTGCAAAAGCTTTTCCGTTGCCTTAACCCATACAACCTTCTCTGCACCACTTTTCTTCATCCTGAAAGTGTCTGTATCGGGAATCATAATATCTTCATCATCCTCTGATACACTTGTGTATAAATCGGTCATTGTAATTTTAATCGCAGCAAATCCAGGAAGGTTTTTCAAAAGAATCTCAGCAAGAGCTGTTTTTCCCACACCTTTTTGAGCACCTGAAACGGTAACCACTTTCATATCATCAGGGAAACCAGTAAACTCCAAATTTTATCCCCCTATCTTAACCATCTCGCGTGCACATTTTTTAAACGAGGGTTTAGTAATGGCATGACCTTCTGGTTTATTGGAAAGTGCTGTATGGAGGAGTGCCCTTAATTCTTCATCGCTGTCACCTTGCCTCATTGCCATCCTGATATCAAACTCTTTGTCAGAAAAAAGGCATGGGCGCAGTTTTCCATCTGCTGTCAACCTTAATCGATTACAAGTAGAGCAAAAGTGACTACTAATTGCATTGATGAAGCCAATTATTCCCTTAGCATTTTCAAGCCTGTATAGGTCAGCGGGACCACCATTTCCTCTCTTGTTATCCAGTTGATGTAGTTTATAGTTCTCTTGAATAATCTTTTTAATACTAGAACAGCTTAAATACCTCTCCTCTTTCCAGCCATTTTTCAGTCCTACAGGCATAAATTCTATGAACCTCACCTGGCAATTACGCTCTTTGGTAAGCTGTGCAAAATCTAAAATCTCATCTTCATTGAATCCTTTCATGGCAACGA
>WTBG01000061.1 GCA_013139225.1 Deltaproteobacteria bacterium | reverse complement strand
AATCATCATAAGTGTGTTTCGCAATCAATTCCTCAGTATTTATAAAGAATAGAAGGGTTGCCAGTAGTACTGTAAATAAAAATAATTTTTTCATCTTTCTCCTCCTTTGGTTTAGATTAGAAAATATAAATTGAGCAGGGTGTGCTTCTTATTTTTTGAGATTCTTAAGTTCTTTCTTTTTCTGTGATATTTTATCTTCGAGTTCTTCTATGGTAATCCATTGCTGAGGGGAAGCGTCGTGCATGGGAAGTGCAGCTTTGCTGTCAGCAAGCTTGGCTTTAAGCTCCTCTATTTCATTTCCCAGCTCCTGAGAAGGATTGTCTGCTGATTTTTGTTTAATGTTCTGGGCAGTGGAGGTGTTTAAAGATTGGGGAGCTTTATCATCGCTTTTTGCTTTCTTAATGGTTGCACCATCCTTTTTACCATTTTTAGAAGCTTTCCCATTCTCGCTTGTTTCTCTTTTAACGCTTGGATAAAGGTCTAGATTGGTGTGGGGAAGAAACATTGCTGCAATAAACTCATCCATGAATTTAGGATTTACGGAAAGTTCGAAATACGTCATTTTCTTCGCAATCAGGCTCGCTTCTTCCAGAGCATGTCTGGAGAGTAGCTCTATCCGTGCTCCACTAAGGGAGCTGTTGCCAATGAACTGAATTTTTTCATAAGGGAAATCAGGTAAAAGACCGATTGTGATTGCACGCTTTATATTCAAATAATTTCCAAATCCACCAGCCACAAATATGCGATCCAAGTCTTGAAAACTCATACCCACACTTTCAATGAGTACCTTTGCTGATGAAAGGACAGCGGCTTTTGACTTGATAACATTTGCGATGTCTGTTTCAGTGAAAACGATGTCTTTGCCCGTGTCGGATTCCTGAGCAGAAACTAAAACAAATTCTGACTCTTCTTCTCGGTGCCTAATGTGTGTGTTATTAGAATCCTTTTGGAATTTTCCTGTGGGATCGATGATGTTATTTAAAAACAATTCGGCTATAAGGTCTATTATCCCGGAACCACATATGCCACGGGCTTTGGTTCCTCCAATTGTGGAGAGCTTTACGTCGCCATCTTCTATTATCACTTTCTGAATAGCTCCTGCCGTTGCTCTCATACCGCATCTGAGACCACCCCCTTCAAAGGCCGGGCCTGCGGAGGCAGAGCAGCAGACCAGCCAGTCATTATTCCCAAGGGCTATCTCTCCATTGGTTCCCAGATCGAGAAGGGCAGAGATTTGAGACGAGTTGTTTATACCGGATGACAATACACCTGCTGTAATGTCCCCTCCTACGTAACTGCTTACACCGTGTGTGCAGATGATGACGGCCTGGGGAAGAATGTCAATCCCGAGATCGGATGCGCGGACAGGCGTATATGCATTGGAAGCAGGAATGTAAGGCTCAAGTCTGATGCTGCAGGGGTTTAATCTTAGCAATAAGTGGATCATGGTGGGATTGCCTGCAGCGACAATTCCTGTTATCTGTTCTTTCTTGATACCGTTTTCATCTACAAGTTGCTTAATGAGCTGTTTAATGTTTTCTATAATTGCGTTGTTAAGAGGAGGAAGACCATCTTTCGTGCAGGCAAAGATAATGCGGGTGATGACATCCTCTCCATAATGAATCTGTTTGTTGTGTGTAGCACTAACACCCATAACTTCACCTGTCCCAAGATTGACAAGTTCCGCTACCACAGTGGTGGTGCCCACATCCAGAGCGATGCCATAATTGTTCATGGATGTATTGCCTGGTTCAACATGAATGATTTCTGTTGTGCCATTGTGCTCCCATAATGTAACGGTTATTTCCCAATTGCTCTGTCGAAGCAGGTTAGGTAAACTTCTTAAACAATCAAGGCTTATGTCCAGGGTTTTGATCTCTTCTTTCTTCTTAATCTCTCTATAAAGACGTTCTAGATCAGGCAACGTATCGTTAAGATCAGGTGGGGGGAGTTTCAAAAAGATTTTTCTGGTTAGGGGGTGGTAATATGAAACCTCTCTTTGATCGGTGAATTCTTTCTCCATTTTTTCTGGAGAGCTATAGGAAAGAGTTGTTCCTGTTGTTAGAATCTGCTCGCCTTCCAATGACGCTTGCGAAGGAACTGAGATGACAAGATCACTATGAATTTTTGTCTGACAAGCAAGTACATAGCTCTGTTGAATCTCGTCTGAGGTAAAGAAGGTCATGGAAGAAGGTGTTTTTTCGAATTCACCTTCCATTATCTGAACCTTGCATCTTCCACAGACACCTTCCCCCCCGCATTCGCTGTTTATATAAATACCTGCCTGGTTAGCTGCCTTAAGTATCGTTTCGCCTTCATTTATACTTGTTTCTTTGCCTTCTGGTTTGAATAACACCCTATAATCTTTCATGGAGATTCCCCTTCATTGGTGTGAATTAAAGTGCTCTTTAAATCTAGATTGTTCCGCTTTTTCTTCTTTCTCTAGAGAGTTCCCAGATAAGGCACTGACTCCTGAATTTGCAATAAAGATTGGGATCGGAACAGCCACAGCATTCAGTTAAGTCTTGGCAGTCGCAGCATTCCTTGCAATATCCCAACTGATGTTTCTGACAAACAGCAACTGCTGGTCTGTCAGGATGATTTCTACAGTTCAATTTTCTTTTTGTCAATCCCGGTTATTTCACAAAAAATATATAATTTTAATACATAACATATAAAGGGAGAGGGGGTGTTTCAAGTTTTTTCTTTTACAAATAGAAGAGGAAATATGATATCACTTATACAACAAGGTATCCAAACAGAAATGAATAGAAAAATAAAAATAATCATATAGGCAAACCAATGTAATGAACTACCTAAAGCCATAATAATATGGAAAAGTGATGCCCATGTGCTTAACAGGACGTGTCCAAAGTGAGGGAATTTTGTCGCTGGTCTAAAGTAAGCTATTAAAATACCGAGAAATGCAAGGGGATTTACCAGCCACCATTTTTCAATAAAACCTAGATGAATGCCTCTGTTTGGCAAATCAAGAAAAACTTCTCCTATATATGGAATGATTGAATCACTCAATGTAGCTATGCCTATTGAACCAACATAACCGATTGTGATCAGAAGCCAGAGCTTGATTTTGCCTCCTGTGTGAAGTTCATACATGGAAGCAGTAACAAGTGCACTCAGAAGAACATGTATTGGATGGAGGGTATAAAAGATATTAAAGGAAACCCTGGAAGGAATGTTAATATTGTTAAGAAGTATAATAATAATTATTCCAGTCAATGCTCCAAAAATAGTAAAGGGAGAATGACTTTTTAATTCATCGAGGATTTGTTTGGTCATTATAATAATCCCGGTTATGTTGATATTTATAGTGAAGTATAATAGAAGGAAGTCATTGCAAGGAGAATAATTAATCGCATTGTTAATACAGGATGTGAAGATGGCCTGTCATTGCAAGTAGAGGGATCCCTCACCTGTAGGTGTGATAATCTAAAAATGTCTTTGCGTGGAGGTTGGCGGCCGATGAAGCAATCCCAAAAAATATTATCATTCTTGTTACTTAACAGAAATGTAAACTAAGTACTTCCTTCAATAACTAATGAATCATCCTTCTCAGACCAAATTATCCTGTCAATGTTTTTGAATTCAAATCTTTTGCTTTCTCCCAACACAGGATGGGCATCTAAGCTTTTATCTCTTAAGTTGAATTCGTAGCTTACTACTTCTTCCATAACCTTATTTTCTTCTTTTTTTTCACCTATATAAATTTTTACTACACACATATCATCCTCCTTTTTTAAAGCTGATTGCACATTTCGCTGCGGTTTTCTGCATTTCGCTTTGATACCTGTTGCAGAATCTGGGATAATGGTGAATTCCTCTGTTATTTCTTAACTTCAACAAAAAGTAATCCTGGTTTCATCGATTTATGCATCTTGCAAATAGGACACAGTTCCGGCGGACTATCCCCTTCATAAATATAACCACAAGAGGTACATCTCCATTTTTTCATAGAAAACCTTCCTTTCTTAGAATAACAAGATCACGAAAAATCACTAAGGAAAGAATTTATTCGCTTATCTACAACACTCAAGTTGTCTTTTAGTTCCTAGATCCCTGCTTTCGCAGGGATGACAAGCAAGGATGGAAGCGATTGAAAAAACGTGTCATTCCCGCGCAAGCGGGAATCCAGTATTGTTAATAATTTCATCAGGGCAATCTAACTGGAGTTTTCCAAATAAGCAGAAAAATATATTTTCATTATTCAACTCCAGTTAATCCCTGGTATTCACTTACTGTGTTGCTGTGGGGGGAGTAAATACACGTTGAGCGAGCTCACGGTCAAGCATAAATATACCACCACGAGCGTCCCCCATAAGTTTGATCTTTTGCACGACTTCATCGGCTGATGCCTCTTCTTCAACCTGTTCGGATACGAACCATTGGAGAATAATGTTTGTTGCATGGTCTTTCTCAGCGATGGCTAAATCAACCAGTTCATTTATTAAACCTGTAACTTTCTGCTCGTGTTGATAGGCATTTTCGAATATTGCCAGTGGTGATGGCCATTCAGTGGGAGGGGATTCAATTGATGATAGAACCACCTTGCCACCTCTTTCAATGAGATAGTCATAAAACTTCATTGCATGTACCAATTCTTCCTGTGTTTGAACCCTCATCCAGCTTGCAAACCCTTTGAGGTTAATTGATTCAAAATATGCAGACATTGACAGGTAAAGGTAGGAAGAGTAAAGTTCTGCATTTATCTGTTCGTTTAATGCATCTTGAATTTTTTCTTTGATCATAAAGGTTGACCTCCTTCTTAATCAGATTTGACTGTTGTGATTGCACCCTCAGGACAGGCAGGAATACATATTCCATCTGAGTCACATTTTTCATAGTCAATAGATGTTTTTCCATCTTTGACAGAAATTGCTTTTTGAGGGCAAACCTTTATACATTCACCACTCGATTTGCATATATCCTGGTTTATAACAACTTTCATTCCATTCATAATAATCCCTCAGGGTTTAAAAAATCCTTTCGTTATTCACTTCTGTAATATGCATGTTGTTATCTAGCTTCAGAACATCTCGATAAAAGAGCTTTTTCTGATAATCAGTGTAGTATATGGTATGAGGTTTAACCTTGAAAAATTTGATGTCAGATCGTTTCATGAATTTACGAAAAGGGGGGTCCTGTGTTAAGATATACTCCCTCAGTTTGTCGATCTCCTCATGTGATGTGATAAGTTCGGCAGTTCCCTGATAGTGCAAGCAGTTTGCCGGGCTGCCATCATCAATGAAGATCGCAATTTTAGGATTCTTAAGTATATTTTTGAATTTATTTAAATGAGAGAAGGTCGAGAAGACAAGCTCGTAATTGGAAATGTAGTAATAATAAACCTTTGCAACAAATGGTGTATCATTTAGAGATGTTCCAATTACACACTGTCTATGATCTTTCAAGTATTTTATAACATTTTCTTCTAAGATAGATTGATCATTGTTTTCACTCTTTCCCACTTCTATCAACCCCCGTTTCATTTTTCTAAGCAATTACTATGTAAAAAGGAGAGGTAACTGTTTAACCTTACTCATTAATTTAACGCAGAAACCACTGAGTTCGCGGAGGTGATAAAATGCTTTGCTGCGTGTGGATTCCCAATCCAACTGGCAAAAATGAATTTACGCTTTTTATTTTATTATTCTCAGTGTGCTCTGCCTGCCCCGTTAAATGTTTACCATGTGATATGGCTTGTTTGTGTAAGGAGTAGATTGTACAAGTGGAGCAGTGTTTATTTCACCATGGCGAAGCTATTTATCTGGGGCGATCTCTGTGGTGAATAGTTACATGAAGGGGCTAGTTAAGCCATCTTAATTTCTTTAAATCCTCCCCAGAGTCCGTGAATGTTGCAATAACTAATGGCGTAAACAACACCGGGTTTAGTAATTTTGAGAGCAGCAGAGACCTGAGAATCGGTGTGTACAGGACCAGTGTTTGGTCCTTCGGGTGATTCGCCATGGGCGCAAAATTCAAAATTCCCGATGTGTAAGGTTTTTCCCCCTTCCGGTTGAAAGAACAATCTGATCCAGCGAATGTGATGTTCAGTGGTGTTGGGGTGTGCAATCTCCTTCCCCACTGTTGCCCTGACTTCAAATGATTCTCCAGATTTTACCGCACCTGGACATTCTATAACTGGAACATGTTTTTCTTGCTTCCAATCTGCTGCTTGAACGAAATCTCCTAGTCTTTTCATAACGCTACTCCTTTTAACAAAATTGATTTATTGACTATGGTTCCCAAATTTCACAAACTTTGCATACTAAATCCGGACCCGGTTTAAGAGTTTGTTTGCCCGGGTGCCAGCCTGCTGGGGTTGCTTCTTTGCCATTTGAATCTCTTACACATTGAAATGCCTGAATCTGTCTGGTTAACTCTTCAACGTTGCGACCAACGGGAGGTGCAAGAACCTCCATTGCCTGGATTGTTCCATCAGGATCAATGATAAAACGACCGCGGATGTCTACTCCTGCTTCTTCATCGTAAACTCCATATATCTCTCCTATTTTTCCGCCAGCATCAGAGAGCATGGGGTAGGGGACACCACCTTTAACCATTTTGGATAGTTCTTTTTCCTGCCATACTTTATGCGAGAAAACGCTATCAACACTCATGGCAAGGAATTCAACGTTTAG
>WTBG01000307.1 GCA_013139225.1 Deltaproteobacteria bacterium | reverse complement strand
AAACATCAAAACTATGGAAGTTGATTTCGAAAAAGTAGCAGAAAAATTACTGGAAATTCAGCACTATCTCAAGGAGTGGACAGGATATTAAGTGACTAAAAAGATTACCCTGTGGATAGCTGTTCTTTTATTGATAGTAATAGGGCTTGCCCCGGTTTTATCAATGTTTATTAAGTCACTGTTTGTTGATGGTGCGCTCTCACTAAAAAATTATCAGCTGTTATTTCAAGCAAAAAGAGAATGGATACTATTATCTAATAGCTTTACTCTGGCAGGTGCTACAACTCTTATAACAATTTTACTGGGAGTTCCTCTGGGCATCCTCTTTTCAAAAACTGACCTTCCGCTAAAAAAACTGTTTACCATACTTTTCGTCATTCCCCTGATCATCCCACCGTATATCCTGGCTCTTGCCTGGTTCTATCTTTGTGGTCGCTCAGGGGTTGTAGCAACAGTGTTTGGTGAAAAAATTGGTATTTTCACATCACATTTTCTTTTTGGCTTTCCTGGAACTCTTTTTGTAATGGTATCAACACTTCTTCCCATAGTTATTATTATGACCATGACTTATCTGCGTATGGTTAACCCAAGGCTAGAAGAAGCTGCGAAACTTTCTGCCAGGTGGCCTTTAGTATTGAAGAGTGTAACTATTCCAGTTATAAAGCCTGGTATTTTTTTGGCAGGGCTCATCGTCTTTATCCTCACTTTGGGTGAGTTTGGAGTGCCATCTTCCCTTCGTTTTGATGTCTTTGCCGTTGAATCATTCATTCAGTTTTCAGCATTCTATAATTTTAACGCAGCAACGGCTGCAGCTATCCCTCTGGGTGTGATTACCCTCATTATTCTAATGGGAGAACGAATATTCTTACGCAAGAAGACAATTCAGTTTAGATTAGCCAGAGAGGCCATGACCATAATTCCACTTGGGAAAACAAAACAGTTCTTTTTTATAGCTGTAATCACACTTGCGTTTATTTTAACAGCACTTCCTATAGGGATATTGTTAATAAAGTCTTTCTCTCTTCCTGCTTATAATGAGGCTTTTACTCGATCGATAGACAGTATTATTCGAAGTTTACTCTACGCTTCAATTGGTGCAACGTGCCTGGTTGCATTAGGTTTTTTCCTTGGTTATCTTCTTGAACGTAAAGCCTTTCGTTTTTCTTATGCTGCTGACTCAATAGCTATCTTTCTCTTCGCTTTGCCAGGCACTGTAATTGGTATTGGTCTCATTAGTTTATGGAACACTCAAGCAACAAATTTTATCTACGCTTCAATCGCTATTATACTTTTTGGCTATATTGCGCAATACACAGCTTTAGGGGAAAGGATTATGGCAGCAACCTTTTCTCAGATACCACATTCCATGGAAGAAGCTGCCCAAAGTGTGGGAGCTGGCTGGTTTCGAAGGTTATTTTATATACTAATTCCATTTGCAAAACGTGGAATAATTGCTGCTTGGCTGGTGGGATTCATTTTCTGTTTGAGGGATCTCGGCATTACCATGATGGTTTACCCACCAGCTCACGACACACTCCCAGTGCGTATTTTCACACTTATGGCAAACAGCCCAGAAGAGGTAATTGCCGCTTTATGTATGATTATGATCGTTATCACTTTCTTGCCTCTTAGTATGTTGGCGCTGGTATTAAAATATATGGGATCAAAAGATGATAGTAAAAATTGATAATGTTTCCAAATCTTACAATAAGACCTCAATTATTAATAGTATTTCACTAACTATCGATAAGGGTGAAAGGGTTGTAATCTTAGGACCTTCTGGATGTGGCAAGACAACTTTTTTAAGAATGGTAGCAGGATTTATTCACCCTGATAAGGGTAGAATAGCTATAGACGGTTTTACTGTAGTAAATAATGGAAAATGTTTAATTGAGCCTGAAAATAGACAGGTCGGTATGGTCTTTCAAGACCTTGCCCTCTGGCCGCATATGAATGTTTATGAAAATCTTGCATTTGGGTTGAAGGCAAAGAAAGTTCCTAAGATAGAAAGAGAGAAACGCATTGGTACAATACTGGAAAAGGTTCAGATGGTCCATTTTAAAAATACTTTTCCAGGTAATCTCTCTGGTGGCCAACAGCAGAGAATAGCACTTGCCCGAGCGCTAGTTATGCAGCCTAAAATACTGTTAATGGATGAACCTTTATCAAACCTCGATATTGATCTGAATTTATTATTGAGGAAAGAAATCTTGCGATTACAAGAAGAACTCGCCATAACCATGCTCTATGTTACGCATGACAGGGATGAGGCATTTTCTTTGGCAACGAGAATAGTAGTTATGGGAGGTGGGGAAATTCAAAAGACTGGTACGGTTAAAGAGGTATCAGAGTATTTGTCAAAACTATCCAGAGAATGCAGCTAATAAAAAATCAAATGATAATCTTTTAGTAACTGTTCAGCCTTCCTGTATTTTATTCACCGCAGAGACCGCTAAGATCGCAGAGGTGATAAATTATTTTTGCTGGGTGAAATTCCCAATCCTATTGGCAAAACAAAAGTTTATGTTTTTACTTATAAATTTATATTCTCAGCGTGCTCCGCGAGCTCTGTGGTGAATAGTTACATCTTTTAGATATAACAATCTCCCCAAGAAATCGCACACATGTACTTTTAAATAGCAATGGGAACCTCATCATGGTATTACACTCAACAAAGCATCGGTAAAAAAATGGGGCTGAAATGAAGGTATCACTAATAGGCGCTGGCAGAAACAAAAATGGTATAGGGGAATATATCGGAAAATATTTCAAAAAAAATGGTGTGACTGTTACATCAGTGCTGGGTACAACAGAAAAAACATCCCATAATGCTTCATCTGCTCTAAAGCAATATGGAATTGATGCCACACCCTATACGGACTTCAACAAAATGGTAGAAAAAGAAAGTCCCGATACAATTGCCATTGCTTCTCCTTACCCAACCCATTATGAATATATTCTTAAATCCATTGATGCAGGATTGAATGTTTTTTGCGAAAAACCATTTATCTGGAACGAAAAAAGTGATATGCAAGGATTGCTCGAAAATCTTTTTGAAATGGCTGAGAGCAAGAATCTAAAAATAGCCATGAATTCCCAATGGCCTTTTTCAATACCATATTATGAAGAACTCTGTGGATCAATCAATATCCAGGGAATCGATACCTTTTCCATTGGCCTGTCTCCCATGTTTGGTGGAAGAGATATGATTTTAGATTCTGTTCCACACGCCTTGAGTTTTTTGTATTGCACATTGGGCAATGGAGAAATCCTTAATCTGAACTTCGAGCACTATGAAGAAAAAATGACAATAAAGTTTGACTACAACTCTAACATCAATACTTGTAAAGTGTTGATAAGTTTGATAAGAAAAGAGCACCAGCCTCGTGAGTTTTCATTTGGATTCAATGGAAGCATTGTGAATCGCTCCCTGGACAGTGAAACTCATGACATCTACTTTAATTATGCAAATAAATCCCTGAAAATAATCGATCCTCTTGATCTATCAGTGCAGGATTTTATTTCGGCGTTCAGGGAAAAGCGGGAGCCGCTCATAGGAAAATCTCACATTGTGTCTAATATGACTCTGTTAAAAACAATTTATGACAGTTGTGAAATAACGTGAGGGTATTACATGGATAAACTAAAGCACAAAGAATACGATTTTAGTTCTAAACTGAGGCAAAGTTCAATCATAGAAAGGCTTAAGGAGTATATTACATGGCAGCGAAATTCTGGGTCGGGAGATGACAGGAACGCCCTGCCTGATTTTGCCCCTGTATCTATAAATCTGGATCTTACATCTGCCTGCAACTTTTCCTGCCCGCACTGTGTCGATTTAAAAATCATAAATACAGGGAAATACCTGGAGATAGAAGACATAAAACACACTGTAGAAATTTTGCAGCCCCACGGGCTTTTATCTATTATCCTGATCGGAGGAGGCGAACCTACTCTTCACAAAGATTTTGAAAAAATTGTTGGTTTCATTAAAAGCAGTGGGTTACAGCTTGGCATAGTAACAAATGGGTCAAAACTTTTTCGGATCGCAAATATAGTAGATTTATTGGGAAAAGAAGACTGGTTAAGAATTTCCATAGATGCCGGATGTGAAGAAACCTTTGTTAAATCTCACAGGCCAAAAACTGATGTGACTCTATATGACATATTGCAAAACGCTCGGGACATAAAACTGCGCAATCCCCTTATTACGCTCGGTTACTCTTTTGTCATTGTATGGGAAGGGATAGACATAAATGGACATGAGCTATGCCAAAATGTTGGTGAGATGGCTGGAGCAACGAAATTG
>WTBG01000210.1 GCA_013139225.1 Deltaproteobacteria bacterium | reverse complement strand
ACCAGTCAATTAAAGATGCTAAAAAATTCCTCGATAATGAACGACCATTCCTGAGTAAAGTTGAAAAACAGTTTAAAGTAGAAAAAGAGATCGTTGTTTCCATTCTTTGCATCGAATCTGCTTTTGGGAAAATAACTGGGGAAAACACAGTTTTCAATGTCTTCAGTACTCTATCTTTAGCCACAAACCCAGAAATATTAGACGACACCTATCATAACCTCAAAAAAAACCATCCCCATATCAGTTTTGATGAAATCAGCAAAAGAGCTCGTAAGAAAACAAAGTGGGCATATCAAGAACTAAAAAATCTGCTCACTATTGCTGAACAGGAAAGAATTGATGTTTTTGAGATCAAAGGTTCCTGGGCAGGTGCCTTTGGGATAGCACAATTCTTACCCTCAAGCTATTTAAGATACGCACTGGACGGTAACAACGACCAAAAGGTAAGGTTATTTAACAGATATGATTCTATGGTAAGTGTTGCCAATTACCTTAAAAAGAACGGTTGGAAAAGTGGTTTGTCAATTAAGAGGAGAAGATCAATTATCAGGAGATATAATAACAGCACACCCTATATCGATACTGTACTAAAACTCTCCAAGGAAATCAGCAGCTAAAGCAACTTATACCTTCACTATCCTCAATAACTTCCATCAAGAAGATATACCCAGACGGACAACCTTCACATTCCTTTCCGTTAACCACTGGTAAACCTCTGTTTCTAACTCAATTGAGGTTAATAAAATACTTGTCTTTCCATCTTTCTTGATAAGTATACCAGGAATGAATAATTCCACCCCTTTTTCACCACTTATAACATCAGGAAATTTAGGTCGTGGAGAAACATAGTTAATACTCAAAAAGTCAAGAATATTTCTAATCACTGCATATGGGTCACCTAGTGGCATTGTTATGCTAAGAAAACGATTTCCCTCCCCAGTTATCAACTCTATCAGTTTCTCGGGAATCTTGTGGAAGCTTATAATATGTCCCTTTCCTCCTATCTCAAAATACCTGTCAGCTACTACTTCAACATCAAACACCTTAGACTCGCCACGGAATAAGTCAACCGTGAAATCCTTCTTGTAATTCTGTCCTAGAAGAGCAAATAAGGAATCCACTAGTACCGCACAACCTGAGGTATCTATGACAGGTACATCTTCAGGTTGATATCTGGATTCAACTGTTTTTTGTGGAAATTCTATCTCCTCCTGCTCACCTTCACTCGTCATATATAAATCAATAAGATTAACTCCAAAGGTGTGGATGTAATCTTTTAATTGTGAATCAATTGGACGTTTTTCCTTTTCAAGCAAATTCACCACCATAACATCCTCAAGTAATTCATCAGCATATATGATCCAGTCTCCTGTAATCTCAAACTGTATCTTATCACCAATTACCAACGAGTTATTGCTTTTATCCACAGAAAAATAACCTGCTGCAGCAAGCAATTTATCCAAAACGGATTCTATGTCTTCATTTTCATTAAGAGAAACCACCTCGAAGCCATTCATCTCTAATTGTTCTACATCTGTTAACCCTCTTGGAAGTTCACCACCATAGTTTAAAATTATCTTTTTATTTTCTGTAAGCTGCAGAACGGGGAATTCATTAGCATCTATAGTTACTTTACCTTTCTTCATTAATGGTATGGCAAACTCCCCTGTGCTATCTAATTTGCCTTGCAAAACATCAGTTATTGAAGACATAAAGTGCATGTATGAAGTTTTACTGCTGGGAATATGTCTGGTTATTTTCTTGAAACGGGGATCAACATAAGCATGTTCTGCCTTCTTTTCATCTAACACTTTCTCTGTAATGGGCACTTTTTCTTTCTTGACTTCCTCTTTTAAAGACTCCTCGCCTAATCCCTCTGCCCCACTCTTCTCTTCAGGAGTTAGAGCATACGATGCAAAGTAGGGTAAAATGATCTTCTGCTTAGGTTTAACCAGATCAATATTCCCCATATCAGGATTTAACTTCTTTACCAGGGTAAGATAGCGGTTGAATATTAAATCATCCGGAACGTAGTACATATCGCGAAGCACCTGGGCAATGTGCTCCCCTTTTGAGATGGTATATTCTTCAGTTGGCATCTGAGATAGTTGAGTGGAAAGCATTTTAAGCAATGCCGATCTAATCTCTTCTTCTGGGATGTTAAAATGAGCGACATACTTAAATGGGATAAGCAACACCTGATCTGGCACTAGCTTATGTGCATTCTTCAGGTCAGGGTTTAAACTTTTTGTTATTCTGCAAAAAAAATAGAATTGCCTCTCTTTAATTCCATACTTATTGATGAGAATCTTCCACAAACTATCTTTCCTCTCAACCGCATACGGTTCTGCTTGTACCTCTCCCATTTTATACTTTTTAACTACCACATTCTTTGTGAAGGAAATTGTTCCTGTTCTGCTTGCTTCTTCTGAGAAAACTCTGGTTAAGCACACAAACAAGCAAAACTCTAAGAAGATAAGAGAAATGACCATTTTTCTATTCATCTTCATCTCCTTTCATTAAGTTATATTTAAGCAATCACAGAGTTCAAAACTTGATTAGAATTATAACTTTGGTTCATCTTTAAAGCAAGCCGTTTATTCAATTGCTTATAAACTTAACATCTAAGTAAATCCTTTTAAACTTTATTTTTCAGTGCATAATCAGTATAGTATTCTAAGATACAATGGCATACGATAAAACGTTATGATTAAAAAGAAAATAGGAAACGGGACATTTCTGTTTTTCCCCAACTTTCTAAATTACAAAGAGCTAATACATGCCATATCCACACGACATAGTGGTGTTAGCAGCAACAACTATGCAAGCCTCAACCTATCTTTTCAGGTTGGGGATGAAGACGACAACGTAAAAGAAAACCATCAGATACTAAGCCAAACATTAGGATTCGATCTCAGTTCTTTAGCGACCTGTCAACAAATTCATCAAGATAACATTGCTATGGTTGATGGAAGCTATCTCAAAAAAGACTGTTTTCTTCCCGGCAACGCTTTCCCGGAAACCGACGCTCTAGTTACTGATGTCCCAGGTATCACTCTCATGACAAGATATGCTGATTGTGTTCCCCTCATCTTCTACGATCCTAAAACACATACAGTGGCTATATCGCATGCGGGTTGGAAAGGGACACTGTTACATATTGCTCAAAAGACAGTTGAAGTTTTAGTCAAGGATTATCATTGCCAGCCTCAACATATACTGGCAGCAATAGGCCCATCCATAGGTCCCTGTTGCTACCAGATCAACAGCACGATGGCTGACCAGGCCGTGAAAGAACTCTATAAGGCTCAGGAACATTTTGTAAAATCAACAAATGACGATTTGTACTTCAATCTGTGGCAGGCAAATAAGAAGCAGCTTCAAAGGGTAGGCATAAAAGATGAACATCTCTACAGTGCAGAGCTCTGCACGTCCTGTAATTTCGATCTGTTTTATTCCTATAGGAAAGGGAAGAAAGTAACCGGTAGATTTGGTGCCCTAATTGGACTTCGTTAGCAAAGCTGAATTCAATCCATTGCTCCATCATTCCAGTATTTCAACATTCCAGTTGTGAGCGCAACGAACCATGTTCATTACTTCTTTCTTTCCACTATAGTATCCTTACTAAAATGCTTATCATCCTTCTCCTGATAATCCAGAGTATAATGAAGCCCGCGGCTCTCTTTCCTTCTTAAGGCACACGTAATAATCAATTCAGACACTGTGGCAATGTTTCTTAACTCAATGAGGTCTCCGGTAAGAATGGAGTCCCAATAGTATTGGGTAATCTCTTTCTGTAGAAGCTCAATTCTTCTTCTTGCCCTGTCCAGCCTTTTGTTAGATCGGACGATCCCCACATAATGCCACATCAACCTTCTAATCTCATCCCAGTTATGAGCAATAACTATTGACTCATCAATATCGACCGCCTTCCCCGGATCCCACGGTTTGACTGAAGGGAAAGTAAATTTCTCTTCCTTCAATTCATCTACGGATCTCAAAGCACTTCTGTGAGCAAGTACTAAAGCTTCCAATAATGAATTACTTGCTAAGCGATTAGCTCCATGAAGACCTGTACACGCTACCTCCCCACAGGCATATAACCTTCTGATAGTCGTCTCCCCCTGAAGGCCAGTAACCACACCGCCACACATGTAATGAGCTGCTGGGACTACAGGAATGGGTACCGTCGCCATATCGATGCCAAGCGAGACACACTTATTATATATATTAGGGAATCTTCTCTTAAGGAAAGACTTGCTCTTATGCGTCATATCAAGCAGAACATATTCCGCCCCACTTTTCTTTAGTTCAATATCGATTGCCCTGGCTACTACATCTCTGGGGGCCAAGCTCTTTAAAGGATGATATTTATCCATAAAGGAAGTTCCATCGCTTAACCTCAATGTTCCCCCCTCCCCTCTCAATGCTTCAGAAATCAGAAAATTCTTGGCCTGAGGATGATAGAGGCAGGTGGGATGGAACTGAATAAATTCCATATTGGCTATCTTTGCACCAGCACGATAGGCCATAGCTACCCCATCTCCAGTAGAAATATCTGGATTACTGGTAAAGATATAGACTTTCCCTGCTCCTCCAGTAGATAATATTGTAATCTTGGCAATGAATGTATGAATATCACCTGTCTGCCTGTCCAGGACATAAGCACCATAACAGATATCCCCATCACTTCTTCTACCCTTCACCTTTGATTCAGTAATCAGGTTAATGGCAAAGAAATTCTCATAAATCTTAATATTCTGCTTGGATTCCACTTGTTTTACCAGAACACTCTCAACCTCACGACCTGTAAGGTCTTGAGCATGAACGATTCTCCTTTTGCTGTGTCCTCCTTCCCTTCCTAGATCATAGGAATTTTCCTTGCCGTTACTGTTTTTAGAAAAATTAACTCCCCACTTAATCAACTCCCTTATCCTTGAAGGGCCCTCTTTAACCACACTCTCCACAACATCAAGGTGAGAGAGGCCATCCCCAACAGTAAGTGTATCAGCAATATGCGAATCAAAAGAATCATCTGCTCCTAAAACAGAAGCTATTCCCCCTTGCGCATAGTTCGTACTGGATTCAATCTTTTCCTTTTTGGTAACGATAGCTACAGAACCAAAATTACACACCTTTAACGCAAAGCTTAAACCGGCAATCCCACTACCCAATACCAAAAAATCAGTTTTAATTTCCATATATCTACCACATTACAACCAGAATGATTTTCTCAAATTATCAGGATTCCAAACCTACAATCTCCCAATCCATGAATCTTTCAACCTTAACTAAATCCAAAATTAGCAATTATACCCCGTGAAATATTCTTTGCATCTATTTCACTGGGGCTAAAATCCAAAACCAAAATACTCCCTGTCCCCTAAACCCTACCCCCTATAATTATACTCCTCGACTCAAATCAGGCCAGATAAATTTATGGAGCTGTAATTGCAATCTTACCGGCATTCTCTCTTTTAAAATCCAGCCAGCCAGTTCCTTGGCATCCAGTTTTGACAAAATGGGTGAGATTAGCACCTTACACTTTTCAACAAGCCGGTAGGTATCAATGATTTCTTTTGCCCAATCAAAATCCACTCTATTACCAATAACAAATTTGACCTCATCCTTACTATCCAGACAATCAACATTAGAAAAATTCATTTTATCAGACATACCACTACTGGGACATTTAATATCCATAATCTTTATAACCCTGCCGTCAACTTCCTCAAGGGGCAAACTCCCGTTTGTTTCAAGTAAAACAGTATATCCTTCTTTGAGCAAAAGGCTAATCAGTAAATAGCATTCCTTTTGGAGTAGTGGTTCTCCTCCTGTTAGCTCGACTAAAGATATCCCCGATTCTCTCAC
>WTBG01000194.1 GCA_013139225.1 Deltaproteobacteria bacterium | reverse complement strand
TCGCTGGAAAATCAAAGGTTAAAAGAGGAACCTTATAGAATTATACTCCTACTGTCGGGAGGTGGTATTTTCTTAATCGGCTGCATTGTAACATTGATTATTCAAGGACTTGGTCGAGGAAGAAGGAGCAAGTTAAGTTTTGAAAAAGGGATCAGACCTTGATGCTGGGGTCAAATCTTTACTCTTGACAATTTCATTTGACCCCACATGACGACCATTACTTTTTTTTATAAAACTGCTCTGTAGTGGTAACAACCAACTCTTGTTGCTTCCCGGTTAATTCTGGATAGACAGGCAAAGCCAGGACTTCACTAGCTGCCCTCTCTGCCTCTTTAAAACTGCCTTCTTTATAACCCAGTTCCAGATAGCATTGTTGCAAGTGTATAGGGAGTGGGTAATAAATGCCAGAGCCTATACCATGTTGATTGAAAAATTCCTTGAGCTTATCTCTTTCGCGGGCTCGAATGACATACTGGTTAAATACATGATAATTCCCGTCTTCTACATAAGGCAGCCCGATGGAGCTACCTTCTAATTTATGGTCGTCTATATCGGAAACCAATCCAGTTTCCTTAAATAATTTATTATAGTTATCCGCATTTAATCGGCGTTTGGTTGTCCACTGATCGAGGTGCTTTAGCTTTACTTTTAAAACCGCTGCCTGGAGAGCATCAAATCTACCGTTTATTCCAATTATGTCATCATAATAGTATTGTTCCTGTTGCGATCTGCATCCGTGATGTCTTAAGGATTGCACCTTATCTGCCAGGAGTTTTCTTCCAGTAACTACCATACCGCCCTCACCGTATCCCCCCAGGTTTTTGGTTGGAAAGAAAGAGAAGCAACCAAAATCACTTCTACTCCCAGCATGATGAAATAACTCGGCGGAGTCTTTATTTTGGTATTTTGCACCCAGAGCCTGAGCTGCGTCCTCGATAATCTTTAAGTTGTATTTGTTAGCAATTTTTACAATGGAGTCCATGTCAGCACACTGCCCGTAGAGATGAACAGGCATGATTGCCTTTACTCTTTTGATTTGATCTTCCTTAAGGCATGATATGGCTTCATTTATTTTTCTTGGGGATATGTTATAGGTAAGTGGGTCAATATCTATAAAGATAGGAGTTGCCCCTACCCTGGAGATAGAGCTAGCCGTAGAGAAAAAGGAAAAGGGTGAAGTGATAACCATATCTCCTTTTCCTATTTTAAGTGTCATTAAAGAGATGAGTAGTGCATCGGTGCCAGAAGAAACACCGATGGCATGATCTGCCTGTGTATAATGAGCAATTTCCTTTTCAAATGATTCTACTTGAGGGCCAAATATAAATTGCTGGCTTTCAAGAACTTCGTTAATGGAAGATTTGATTTCATCCTTTATTTGTGCATACTGGAGCTTTAAGTTAAGCAGAGGGACTTTCATGTCTTCTCCTTTGTTGTGTGTTTTCAGGTTATAAATTTTCTTCCAGATTTTCTAAGTTTCTTTTGTGTTTTTAAGACAGCTTCTTTCCAATAATCTCTTACCCTAATATCTCTTTTTTTACTAACATTAAGATAATATTTTAAGAACCTGAGTCTATCAGGTGTTGAAACTATTCTGGTATTAAGCAGAGAAACATTAAGACGAGCTAAATCCCCAATCTTATCTTTCCTTTCAAGCCTTGTTTTAATCCTGGTACTGTCTAAATCTACCAGATAGAGCTTATCTTCTTGTCCGTCCTTCTTCTCTACCAGTATATTGGCTGACTTTAGATCTCCATGCCAAACACCTCGATCATGCATTGCTCTAATTAAGCGTGCTGTCTGTTGTATGAGAACATTTTTGTTTTTAATGGTTTCAATTTGTGCATTGAGGAAACTTTCCTGGAGCAAGGTATGTAAGGGAAGCGATTGGTCAATCTTTTGAGTGATGAAAAAGCTTTTGATGAGGAATCTCCCCTTTCTCTGCTCTAAAAAGGAAATGGGCAAAGGAGTGGGAATATTTCTTGAAATCAGTCTATGTGCTACCTTCCATACCCTTTTGCCTCTGGAAGTACGGAAGAGATTTTTTAATGCATAAAAGATGTTCTGATAATTATAGCGTTTTATATGGACTTCTACTTTTCTTCCTCCAATCTTAATGGGCATAACGCAAGAAGATGTGGTGTGGGAATCTTTTATGATGCTAACTGCAGGTTGGGAAAATGTCCGGTCAGGATTATGCATGAGGTCTAAGAATTCATCATTACAGAAGTCACGCTTGATAAATCCTTTGTGAGTATTTGACTTAAAAGATTCAAAATATTTATTGCTCTTCATGCACCTTTTATTTCTCTTCCGCCATTGCTTTATCATCATCCTGTCTGTCATTTCTTTTGGTAATCATCTGAGATGCAAGCCACTCTCTTTCTGCTGAAGAGAGGAGAAGAGTGTTTATGGTGATAAGTGGTTTTCAATGGGGATCACTTTTTGTATTTCTTAAATACTTTTGTTACCGCCTTGATTACATCATCTACATCTTCATCAGAGAGCTTGGAGGAAAATGGTAGAGATATAGTCCTTTCTGAGACATAAGCTGCGTTGGGGAAATCATCTTTTTTAAACCCGAAGGTCTTTTGGTAATAGGGGTGTAAGTGGAGAGAAATGAAATGGATACCTGTTCCAATATTCTCCTCAAAGAGGGCTTGCTGGATGGTGTCGCGGTCTGTATTCAGTTCTTCAAGTCTTAGCAGGATGGTGTATAGATGATATGCGTGTCTGGTGTTTTCCTCCGGTGGGGGAGGCGTATCCAGGGGAAGATTGAAAAAAGCCTCATCGTAGCGCTGCCAGATTTCTTTGCGCAGCTTATAATAATTCTCTATTCTTTTTAACTGGTGGATGCCGAGAGATGCCTGAATGTCCATCATGTTGTATTTGAATCCGGGATAAACGATGCCGTAGTGTTTAAACCCTTCATCGGAGTACCTTTTCCATGCGCCCCTGCTCATGCCATGGAGAGCGTAGGTTTGAATTTTTTCTGCATACGTATCGTTATCGGTTGTGATCATTCCTCCTTCACCTGTTACCAGATTTTTGGTGACATAGAAGCTGAAAACGGTCAAGTCACCAATGGTTCCGATCTTCTGACCATGATATGTTGCCTCTATAGCATGAGCTGCGTCCTCGATAATTGCCAGGTGGTGTTTTTGAGCAACTTCTTTAATTGTTTTCATGTTGCATGGTCTTCCCGCAAAGTGAACGGGAAGTATAGCTTTTGTTTTAGGAGTAATTTTTTCTTCAATCTTGCAAGGATCAATATTCAGCGTTGGCAGGCTGATATCGACAAAAACAGGTTTGGCACCACTGTGAATAATGGAGTTGCCGGTAGCTCCGAAGGTCATAGGAGTAGTGATAACCTCATCTCCCGGCTTTAATCCAGCAACAATCATAGAGAGATGAAGTCCAGCTGTACAGGAGTTGAGTGCGAGTGCGTGTTTGGAGCCAATGTAATCTTTAAAAAGTGCTTCAAATTTTGCAACCTTAGGGCCAGTGGAAATCCATCCTGACTTAAGGGAATCTACAACTTCATCAATCTCTTCCTGTTCTATGTTAGGACTGCCAAATATTAAAAAGTCTTTTCTCATATAAGATTCCTTTCAACCAAGTTTGATGCTATTGGGGTTTTCTTTTTCAGTTTTTGATTATGGGAACGGATTCTAGCAGTTTTTTTAATGATTTTTTTGATTAAACTCTTAGTATTAGCATTCAATCTTTCTTCTTCCTGGTAATGTGTGATGAATCGTAATCGGTCAGTTCTGGTAATGGTGTTTTTATCTGCTGAGTAATTGAGGGCAGCCAGATCTTTCACCCTCCATCTCAGTGGAACCTTCTTCCTCTGATCTACCCTGTGCAGATCGACGAAGTAGATTTTCCAGTTGTTGTATACGTCTTTTTTTACCAGAATATGGCACAGGTAGAGATCTCGATGATTCAAACCTGAACGATGCATACGCCTTACAAGAAGAGCCAGTGCTTTAATCAGCGTTTTCTTTTCTTTAACATGATGATCATTTGAATGTGATGAAAAATGGTGGGTAAGATAGTGGTCCAACCGTTCTACTCCCTTAATCTCCCTGGTGAGCAAAAAGGATTCTTTTTTGAAACCATAATGTTTTTTTAGTCCTGCAGAAAGAGGAAGCATAGTTGGAATTCCCAGCGTGTGGAAGGTAAGAATATTTTTCCATTCATCCATTGCACTTCTGGGCAGGGAGAATCTGAGTAAAGAAGCAAACCATATTTTAAAAGCTGGTGATTGATACCTTTTTAAATAAGCACCAATTTCACCATGATTATCTTTAAGCGAAAACTTTACGGTTGAACGCTCTTTAATCGACTGCTTAATAATCGTGCCATTCTGGTAATGCATAAATGTATTGAAGCCGGTGAGCTTGTTTTTCGAGAGAAGGGGTGCATACTCATCATTTATGATTATCCCGTCATGATGAGAACAGGAGAGGACATTCTTTTTTGCAAAGACCTTTTTGTAAAGGGCAATGGTCTTTTGCGCATTCGCTGCTA
>WTBG01000234.1 GCA_013139225.1 Deltaproteobacteria bacterium | reverse complement strand
AATTTGTGTTGTATGATATCAGCTTTGGCGTCAGAAATGCCTCCCAGACTGCCACCGCAAACATTGTGACCATATCTCATCTGATACGCCCAGTCGAGCAGTATGTGCTTTTTAAGCATTATACCTGAACCCAGACTGAAACCAAAGAAATCATCAGGGTGCTTTTGAGAAGGCTGGGGATCATAGAACAAACCAGCCCGCAACGGAATGATGGTCTTCTCAAGCATCAAGAGATATTCACCACCAATGCGGACTTGAGTAGTATCATGAACATGTGAGTGTCTTCTGGGAGTTCCATCAATGGGGGAAAAATCACCGTTTTCTTTATCTTCCATGAAGAAACGAGACCAGTTGGTGCGATAGACATCAAAAGAGATGGTCAATATATCAGATAGCCTTACAGCCATTCCCAGTCCATAAGACATGGGCATCTTAAGCTCACGATGCTCCGAGAATTCTATACGACTTGTAATAATACTGCCAATAGCAGGCTGATAAACCTTTTGTGTTTCCTTGTAACGATAGCTCAGACTGGCATTAAAAGGAGTTTTAAACACAGCTCCAACAGTAATTGCAGGGTTAATATCCCAGAGAAATCCAAAGTTCATATTGAAACCTTTGAAGTGGGAAAAGCTTTCCTTTCTCGTTCTCTTGTTTCTATAGGTAGTCCCCGTTACACCAATGCCTGAAAACGTTTCATCAGTATTTGCAGTCCAATCATTGTCCCAAAAAAGTTCATCTGTCCAAATGTTAAAGGTTGCTCCCACCGAAAAGCGGGGGGTTATCTGAATAGCATAAGCAGGGGAAAGTGCCTTAAGGCTCCCCCTCTGTCTGAAGCGAACTTTATCTCTTATTTTATATTGTGGAAATCCAGGTAACCTGCCAGTGTTGATGACATTAAAATCCATATTTTTATTCATATCATATAACTTCTGGTAATTTAAAGAGACAACCATATTCTTCGAAGCGAATTGGAAGGGATAGGCAATACTGAAATAGTTCAAATCATAACGGGTAATTTCATTCATGCCGGAAGCTTCCGGATGGGATTCAGAATCATAATCATCTCTTGAAATATCACAAGAGCCTACGATAGAAACCTCCGGGGTTTCTAACTGAATTAATCCTCCAGGATTCCAGGAAGCAGCAGTTGCATCATCTGCGATTGCAATGAAGGCACCCCCCATCCCAGTAGCTCTCGCACCAGAACCTACCGGGTTGGGAGAAGAACTAATCTTAATATCAGTAATAATCTGAGGGCAGGCAACATCTTGAAATGAAAGAAAAAAGACCAGGGATGAAATGAAGAGGAGTACCTTTTTCATAAAGATGCTATTGGTTGTCAGTTGACGGTTATCAATTATTAGAGGTCAGTTGCAAGTGGTCAGTGTCATATTCTTCCACTCTGGATCCTATCTTGATATCAGTATCCTTTTCAATGATTCTAGCATAAGCAAGGTCAGGCTCGACTGAGGTAACTTCTATTTTCCCAATTTCCCTACCTTTTGGAATAATCTTACTTCCTTTTAATTGAACCGGCTTAACCTGTTCTAATATATTCATCGTAACACCTGATTTAACTCCCTGTTCGGCTCCTATATTAAGCATTAGGTTTTCATCTTCAATTGAAACGATTTCCCCTCTTAAAGGATAGTTCCTCCTCAGTTTTTCTATTATGTCCTGTGCTATCTTTCTGGAAAGTGCATCAATGTCTCTCCCCCTTTCAGCATTCTCTATAACAGTCACCTTAACGGACGTGGTCTCTGGTTCTATCAATCGCATGCTCACCTGAAGGTCATTGCCATAGCGAGTAATCGATCCAGTTGCAACCAGTCTGGCAGCAACTATCCTCCCCACCTTAAGGGCAAGCTCAGGATTGGCAAGGTCAGAAGAACTCAGCTTAAGTTCCTCCAGGAGTTTGTCTAACAAAACCCTTTCCACAATGTGGACTCTTCCCTCCTCCTGTAATCGGGAGATCAATTTCAACATCAGATATTCATCTTCTCCATCACGCGTAGAGGGAATTCCCTGTTTCTTAAAATCGAGAAAAGAGAGGGTCAGGGACTTTGAAGTCCATTCATCATCCATTATGTCCAAACCTGTATCCTTTTTCTCCTGATAGGTCTTGATGAGCTCTGCCACTAACTTATCAATCTGTTCTCTTGTCTTTCTATCTTCTACTAATCCCTTCCTGTGTGTGGCCTCCTTTAGAAGCATTGCTGCTATAGAATCTCCGGGTTTAATCTCAAGGGCCTTTTTATACAATGCGATAGCTTCAGAAAGATCGCCCGATCTTTCAACAAGCACCCCCTGGTTGGTATATATCTCCGGCGAATCGGGATCGTAGATAGCTGCCTGGGTATACATGTTAAGCGCCTCTTTTACTTTATACTGAGCTGCATAAATTCTTCCCAAGCGGTTATATGCCTCTGCCCGCTGCCAATGAGCTTCCCCTGACAACCGAGTTGCTTTCTCATATTCTAGAGCTGCTTCATCAATTTTACCCTGACTCAAAAAGATGTTTCCCTTAATAACACGACTATAAAGATTTCCCTGGTTTGTTTTCAGTGCCCGGTCACACATGAGCAAAGACTTTTCATATTCTCCAGCCTTAAAATGAACCGCCGCTAATCCCTCAAAGTGTAAGGCATCTTCAGGTTTTATCTGGCCGAAACTCTCCTGTGCTTCCTCTAACCTGCCCTGCTTAAGTTGTTGATAGGCAAGTTGGTAAGGCTTACTTTCTACTTCACTCACATTCACTCTGACTTTTCCCACTATTATTACCAGCATGAGGAAGATAAGGAAGAAAAGTCCTATCCCTAATTTCAGCTTGTTCCCTCCTCCGAAAGCATCAAAGTGGAAAACTCTCCTCTCTCTTCCCTGTTGTTTAAGTGGCTGATCAGTAGATATCTGCGGACCCACCGCTGCTTCCTCTTCATTCCAGATAACAGTATATATTTCAATAGGGTCTTCTTTGCCTTTTACTTTAGTGGAATCAAAATATCTGCAGATGATATCATCAGTGTGCTTCACAGCTTCATACACTGTTTGTGAAATTAAAATTTGATCCGGCTCAGCCAAAGTTTCTATCCTGGCAGCCAGATTGACGATATCTCCAAAGACATCTCGATTTTCAACAATACCCCTACCCTCATTTAATCCTATTCGTATATGAATGTGATCCTGCTTGGGATGTTTGGCATTGTGGGAAGATAGTACCTTTTGCATCTCAATAGCTGCTCTTACACCTTGAAGAGCACCCGGGAAAGAAGCCATGATGGAATCACCAATGGTCTTGATGATGGTGCCTTGATGACTCTCAATTACGGGAAACAACAGCTCATTGTGTCTGAAAACCATGCTCAGGCCATCGATATCACCCCGTGATTCAAAGTAGGTAGTAGAACCCTTAATGTCCGTAAACATAATAGTTACTTCCCTGGTAAATCTATCTCGCAGGAGATCATCAATCTTTGACCTTTCTTTCAGTAAGGATCTGATGTCCTCTCCCATCTTATAATCGTTCATCACAACATTCCTTAAAATCTTAGGCGGGCTAAGTGCTTAAGTAATGCACTTAATATCTTTGACTTTTAACTGAACACTTCTCATCCCCTGCCATGTATTGATTTGCGGGATAAAAGCTATCTTTATTTTGTTTCTCGTATTAGAAGAAGAATCGGAAGATGATTGAAGAAATGGGAGGGATTGTTCCGCCAGGTTGAAGCCTATAGCATCATAGAATAAACTGTCTTCCTTAATCTTAAGTTTCAAATGTCCTTTACCCACCTCTTTCGAAACATATGAATCAAGTTCAAATGAACTGAATGTGGGTTCTGGATTACAATGTCCAAAAGGTTCCAGCCATGAAATCTCTTCTATTAATCGCTCTGAAATATCTTTCAAACTCACTTCCGTATCAATGTCAATAGAAGGCATGAAGTCTTTCTCAGAGACTTTACCAGACACCACCTTATCGAAAAGAGTTTGAAACTCTTCAAGTTTGCTCAGTTCAATGCTAAGACCAGCGGCTGAATGATGACCGCCATAGCTTTTAAGCAGATGTTTGCACTCTTCCAATCCTTCATAAAGATGAAAAGAATCGTGGCTTCTTGCGGAACCTCTTCCTGTTCCTCTTTTCTCATCACATGAGATGAGGATGGAAGGTTTGCAGTATTTATCAAGCAGTCGTGAAGCACAGATACCGATTACACCATGGTGCCACTGAGAAGAAGCAAGGACTATAGAATCTTTTTCCATCAATTGAGGATCTGCTTCAATCAATGCACAAGCCTCTTTCGAGATACGAGATTCTATCTGCTGACGACTTGTATTCTCCTTCTCTAAGAGCAAAGCTATTTCCTGTGCTTCCTTGCAATCATCTGTGGTAAGAAGCATTAACGATCGTTTGGCTTGACTCAACCGCCCTGGTGCATTAATTCTGGGAGACAGTCTAAATGCTACCAGATTAGAAGTAATTGCAGTATCTGATAGACCACAAACCTCTTTTAAAGCTTCTATCCCTACGCGATTTCCCTCTGTCAATTGTCTCAAGCCATATTTAACCAGGATACGGTTTTCGTCGATAAGCGGCACAACATCAGCAATAGTTCCCAGGGCAACAAGGTCAAGATATTCCTTCAAATTTGGTACGTTTTGTCCTTCCCAGAATCCACGATCTCTAAGAGTCTTGCGGAGAGCCATAAGCAATTTAAACACGACTCCCACACCAGCGAGTGAATCAAACGGGAAATGGCAGTCTTTTCGCTGGGGGTTCAGCATAGCATAGGCAGGAGGTAAAATATTGGGAACCTTATGGTGATCCGTTATAATTACATCCATTCCCAGTTGTTGAGCAAACTGCACTTGTTCGATATCTGAGCTACCACAGTCAATCGTTATTAAGAGCTGTGCGCCCTTTTCCCTCATTCTCTTTAACTCCTCTATATGCAAACCGTATCCTTCTCTGATGCGATCTGGTATAAAGAAAGAAACCTTTGCACCCAGTTCTTTCAGGAAGAGAAGGAGAATCGAAGTGCCAGTTATTCCATCAACATCATAGTCTCCATACAGTGCAATCTCCTCCTGACATTTGACAGCTTTACAGATTCTTTCAACTGCCTTTTCCATATCCTTCATGAGAAAAGGAGAGTGAAGATTGCTCAATTTTGGAGAAAGGTAAATCTCTGCTTCTTCGGGTGTTGTAATATTACGGCTGGCTAATAGTTGAGACAACAGGGGTGAAATGCCTAATTGAGGAGAAAGAAGCTCTTGAATTTCTGGGTAACGTTGGCGGAATTCCCATCTTTTTTCGTGGTTTTTCGTCGTTGGCACAACAAATTATTCCCAATAAGTATAAAATGGAATTTCTTTTTGCAGGATGATTCAGATAAAACAGGTTGTGCCTATCCAAATGATACTTGAAACTGGATAAAAAACATCCTGCAACTTTGACCGCCCGAGGCGCTAAGGTCAGGCGCTATCTTATCAAAACGGGGTATCAAGTCAAGGAAAGAAAGATACAAGTTTTTGTTTGAGATTTGATTGAAGTAATGGTAAGTTAATAATCTTCTTTCGTATTCTTGTTTCAGCAATACTTTACAATGAGGTTAGTATGGCAAAGTTTCACAAAGAAATGCTAGACATACTTAAAGATTGGTTGGGGGCAATAGCTATGTATGTATGTTATCTGCTTATCCCACTACTTCCGCTAAAGGTAACTTATATGATCGCCCGCACAGTATCAAATGTATCACTAAAATTTCTTAAAAAACCGAGGAATACCATTTTAGGTAATATGGATGTGGCCTTTGGCACGAAGATGAGTGAAGAAGAGAAAATGGAGACTGCCAAGGAAATGGTAACTAACGTGTTAAAAGGTTTCTTTGAAGGTTTTTACATTGCAAGCCGTTTCAGAAAAAAAGTTGATGGTATCATTAGCATAGAGGGTAGAGAATATTTGGATCAGGCTCTCTCCCATGGCAGGGGAGTGATTGCTTTGAGTGCTCATTTTGGAAATTTCACTATATTAGGAACAGCAATGGCAAGGGAACATTATCCCTTCCATATGGTAATCAAAGAACCTAAGAATAAACCAGTTGCAAAATTGTTTAGAAAGTTCAGAGATTCTGCAGGACAAAAATGGATTGCCACCCAACCGCGGAGGGTGTGTTTAAAAAAGATGCTAAACTGCCTGAGAAATAATCAGATCGTCTGTCTTATAACTGATGAAAATAAACGCCGTGGCGGGGTTCAAGTTGATTTCTTTGGACATAACAGTCCGACTGCAACAGGACCTGCTGTACTATCCTTAAGAACAGGAGCAGTTATTGTTCCTATATTCATCATCCGGCAGAAGGATGACACTCACAAGGTCATAATTGAACCTGCTTTAGAATTTAATCTAACAGGGAACAAGGAAGAAGACATTCGTCATATCACCAGTATTTTTACTGAACGAATTGAATTTTATGTCAAGTCTTACCCCGCTCAATGGTTCTGGCTTAATCGGAGATGGAAGGGAAGATCCCCAGGGGATAAACACTATCGAGGTTAATCTGAAGGTAGTGGCCTATCAAGCTGGTGAGAGGCTTTGTCGAGAACTCCATTAACAAAGGATCCAGATTTTTCCGAACTAAATTTCTTGCCTAATTCAATAGCTTCGTTAAGGATAACCTTAGTAGGAATATCCGGACAGAACATCAATTCGAAAATGGCTGAACGCAGAATATTCCTGTCCACGATAGTCATGCGCTTTAAACGCCAATGCTCAGAATGCTTTTCAATGAGTGTGTCAATCTCCTCCCTGTGCTGACAGACTCCTTTCACAATTTCCTCAGAAAATTCCCTCAACTCATCGGATGGGTTAAAGTGCTGCCAGAAGAGATTAAAATTTTCTTCCGCATCACCCTCACTCATCTCGATCTGATAAAGAATCTGAAGAGCAAGTTCCCTCGATTTTTTCCTCTTCCCCATTTTTTTCCAGTATCCAGCATCTAGAATCCAGTATCGTTTTGATGTGGACAATTCACTCTATAGTTACTACATCACCAGGCAAAAAAATAAATTTCCAGGCAATCAAACTAACTTTAAAACATTTACCATTTCAATAGCAGACAGTGCTGCATCCCATCCCTTATTGCCTGATTTGGTACCTGCCCTTTCTATAGCCTGTTCAATGTTATCAGTAGTAAGTATTCCAAAGGAAACAGGAATACCAGAATCAAGAGTTACCTTTGCAATGCCTTTGGTGACTTCAGCGCTGATATACTCAAAGTGGGGGGTTGCACCCCGAATCACTGCTCCCAAACAAATGATAGCATCATATTTACCTGAATCAGCTAATTTTTGTGCCATCAGCGGTATCTCAAAGGACCCAGGAACTTTTACAATTGAAATATTCTCATCTTCTGCCCCATGTCGTGAAAGAGCATCCAAAGCGCCATCCAGCAGTCTCTTATTAATAAAATCATTAAAACGAGAGACCACAATCCCAAATTTCACTCCTTTGGCAGTCAATATGCCCTCTATTACCCTAGTCATATTTCCCTCCTTGTTGAGTCCTGTTTTTAATCAAAATTTAATATATGCCCTAGCTTCTTTTGCTTTGTTTTTAAATACCTTACATTCCTTCCAGTTGGTTTAATCTCGATAGAAACCCGTTCGCTGACAATGAGGCCATACCCTTCAAGGCCAACAATCTTTTTTGGATTATTAGTCATCAAACGCATTTTCCTTATACCTAAATCACGAATGATTTGTGCTCCAACTCCATAGTCTCTGAGATCCGGCTCAAACCCCAGCGCTTCGTTTGCTTCAACCGTATCTTTTCCTTCATCCTGTAAAGCATACGCTTTCATTTTGTTCACGAAACCAATCCCTCGCCCCTCCTGGCGCATGTAAACAATTACCCCCCTGCCCTCTTTTTCTATATTTGCCATGGCAGCATGTAGCTGTTCACCGCAATCACAACGCTCGGATCCTAAGGCATCTCCCGTAAGACATTCTGAATGGACTCTCACCAACACTTCATCTTCCTCACTCCATTCCCCTTTGACCAAAGCAATGTGTTGGTTACTATCAACCACATTTTTATAAATAATCGCTTTAAAATCTCCACCATATGTTGAAGGGATAACGGTAGTAACTACTCTATTTACCAGGGATTCAAACTGAAGTCGATACTTAATGAGATCAGCAACAGTTATAATCTTTAAACCATGTTCTTTAGCAAACACCACAAGATCTGGCATCCGTGCCATGGTCCCATCATCATTCATGATTTCGCAAATGACACCTGCTGATTTCATCCCTGCTAAACGTGCCAGGTCTACCGATCCCTCCGTCTGTCCTATTCTAGACAGCACCCCCCCTTCCTTGGATCTTAAAGGGAAGATATGGCCCGGACGTGCTAAATCTTCTGGCTTAACATCATCAGCAATAGCGGTTAAAACAGTAGTAGCTCTATCTTCAGCAGAAATGCCTGTAGTAGTACCTTCCTTGGCATCTATGGAAACAGTGAAAGCTGTCTGAAAGGCAGAAGTGTTATCCTCAACCATCAAAGGGATCTTAAGCTTCTCAACATGCTCTTCTGTCAAAGAAAGACAGATAAGCCCCCTTCCATATTTTGCCATGAAATTGATTGCCTCTGGAGTAATCTTCTCCGCAGCCATAGTTAAATCACCTTCATTCTCACGGTCTTCATTATCGCAGAGAATAACCATCTTCCCTTTTTTGATATCTTCAATGGCTTCCCTTATAGTGCTTACTGACATTTAACAACCTCCTTTGGTCTCACTTTCTCTAGTTATGCGTTATTGGGTTGTGCTGAGCAACTGTAACCGTTTAACCCAATCAATATTATACAACATATTTTCATAAAAAGCCATGTTCAGACAGAAATTGAGCATCAACCTTTTTATTAGGATCCCTGGCAATGAGCTTCTCAACGTATTTCCCAATAATATCTGTTTCTATGTTGACCTCATCTCCTGCTTTCTTGGTTTCCAGTGAAGTGTTAAATGTCGTATATGGAATAACATTAACGCTAAAGTGATCACTACTTACTTCATTAACAGTAAGGCTAATACCATCGACGGCTACAGAACCTTTTGCAACCAGGTATTGAGCAATTCTCCGGGTGATTTGGAAGGTTATCTTTTGAGAAGTTCCCTCAGGCACTATGGAACTAATCTTGCCAACCTCATCAATATGTCCTGTTACAATATGACCTCCCAGACGCTCGTTTAATCTTAGTGCCCTTTCCAGATTAACTTTCTGGTGTATTTTTTTACTTCCCAGGGTGGTTCTTCTAACAGTTTCTCCAGATGCTTCAGCACGAAAGCATGGAGACTGTATGTGAGTAATAGTAAGACAAATACCATCAACTGAAATACTATCTCCCAGTTTAAGATCATCCAAAGCAGAGGAATGGCTGATGGTGATGATGGCACCTTCTCCCTTCCTCTCTATTTTTACAACAGCACCTGTTTCCTCTATCAATCCTGTAAACATAACTATACCAAAACTTCTCGACGTCTGGCCTTCACAAATCACCAGCTCAATCGTTTATCATTTATATACCCTTCTACAAGGATATCTTCCCCATACCTTCTCACTTTTACGTCCTGAACTTGAAGGGACTGGCTAATATATTCGACTCCTTCGCCAGCTGTTATCCCATAAGCAGATTGTCCACCCAGAATCTTGGGAGCATAGAAAAAAAGGGTTTTATCCACTATGCCAGCCCTTAAAGCTGAGGTAACAATCCTTGTACCTCCCTCAATTAAGAGACTGGTAATTTCCAACTTGCCCAGTGCAAGCATCAACTTTTTCAAGTCAACCATTCCATCTGCAGAATCTATGGAAACTACTTTGGCCCCCATCTTTTTGAGCTGTTCTTTTTTTTCCGCAGATACTCCTTTCCTGGTTGCAAGGATGACTCCAGCTTTAGAATCGGAGTTAAATACCCTTGCCTGGTGTGAAATTCTCAAATGGCTATCAACAATTACCCGAACAGGATCTTTTCCCATCTTTCCTTGCAATCGGGTTGTGAGCAGGGGATTATCAGCCTGAACGGTTCCAATACCAACCATTATGGCATCAAGTTGATCTCTCAGTTTATGCACCAAGCGGATGGATTTTTGCGATGTGATGCCCCTGGAATCCCCACTTCTAGCTGCTATCTTACCATCAAGGCTAGAAGCTATCTTAAGAACAACAAAGGGAACCTTCCGGGTAATATACTTTATATAAATTTCATTTAATTTTCTGCACTCTTCTTTTAAAACACCCATCTGGGTGATGATACCTGCTGCATTAAGCGTAGCTATCCCTTTCCCTGAAACAAGTGGATTGGGATCTTCAATCCCGACAATTACTCTTTTAATTCCACTATCAATAATAGCATTAACACAGGGAGGTGTTCTTCCATAATGACAACATGGTTCTAAATTGATATATAAATCAGCATTCTTAGCCTTCTTTCCAGCTTTTTTAAGGGCGTTGATCTCAGCATGAGGGCTACCAGCCTGGCGATGATAACCAAGGCTTACTATCTCTCCCCTTTTAACAACAACTGCACCCACCATGGGGTTGGGACTTACTCTGCCTATTGCCTTTCTAGCCTGAGCAATAGCCAATTTCATATATTTTTCAAACATCCTTACCTTTCTGCCCTTTTTTCCTAACCCTTTGCTCCCTTGTGCTTAACAACTCCTTCACCTCAGTCATAAAATCACTTATATCTTTGAACTGACGGTAAACTGAGGCAAATCTTACGTAAGCAACCTCATCGAGCTGATGGAGCTCTCGCATTATAATCTCTCCAACTTCAGTACAATTAATTTCTTTATCCCCTCTGTCCTGAAAGTACCGCTCTACCCGATCGACAAGATCTTCAATGTCATCCATACTTACAGGACGATTGGAGCAGGCTTTCTGAACACCTGAAAGCATTTTGCTTTTGTCAAAAATTTCTCTTCTGCCATCTTTCTTGATTACAACAGGCATTATATCTTCTACCCTTTCATGGGTAGTAAAACGTCTGTGGCATGAGATGCACTCTCTGCGTCGTCTTACAACAGTTCCATCTTTACTCAGTCGGGAATCGATAACTTTATTGTCCAAATCCGTGCAAAAGGGGCATTTCATACGCTTTCTCCTTTATTATTAGCAGGTTACCATACCTCTTAAGGATTATCTGTCAGTTATAGTAGTTGGAAGGATTTCACAGTTGCAGGCAAGAAAAAAAATATCTTTTCATTTTACATCTTTTTGAACTTTTGTCAATGTTATACCTGACTCCTTAATCAGCTTCTCTGATAAGGCATCAGGATACCCTTCCTCATAGAAAACTGTTTTTATACCCGCATTAATAATCATTTTGATGCAAATACTACAGGGAAGGTTAGTGCAAAAAAGAATGGCGTCTTTGATAGGAATACCATAAGTTGCTGCCTGCACAATGGCATTCTGCTCAGCATGTGAACCTCTGCAAAGCTCATGCCTTTCACCCGAAGGAACTTTTTCCTTCTCTCTAAGGCAGCCAACATCCTGGCAATGAGCGATGCCAGAAGGGGCTCCATTATACCCCGTTGCTAAAACCCTCTTATCCTTCACCAGAATAGCACCTACCTGTCTTCTGATGCAGGTAGAACGTTTAGCTACCAGATGGGTTATATCTATGAAATATCTTTCCCAGCTTGGTCTTGTCATAGTTATTCACTTGCGACAAAATAAGGAGTATTAGAACTTTTGTGGCGGGAAGTCTGGAATGAACGAGATTTGTGTATGAATATAAATTCACAGTTTAAAGAGCTGTTTTTCAAATGCCGCAATCTTATCTAATCTTCTTTGATGCCTCCCCCCTTGAAACGGTGTTCCCAACCAGGTTTTTACAATCAATTTGGCTTCCTCACTCCCGATCCGACTTCCTGCTAAAACCAGGACATTTGCATCAATATGTTCCCGGCACTGCACAGCTGTTTCAACATCGGGACAGAGAGCCGCCCTTACATGGGGAAACTTATTGGCTACAATAGACATCCCGATACCGGTACTGCAAATGAGAATGCCACGATCACACAAGCCTTCCGATACCTGTCGGGCTACTAAAGAAGCAAAATCGGGATAGTCAACCGATTCTTCATTTGAGGGTCCTTTGTCATCAATGGTAAGTCCCTCTTTACTTAAAAATTCCTTTAAATCCTCTTTTAAGTTAAAACCCCTGTGGTCACTGGCAATGGATACTCTCATTTGATCCGCATCACCCCGTAAATTTCTTGAAGATGAGGGTGGCATTAGTTCCTCCGAACCCAAACGAGTTAGACATGACAGTTACCACCTTTGCTTCTCTGGGGGTGTTAGGAACATAATCGAGGTCACACTCAGGATCAGGAGTTTCATAATTGATGGTGGGTGGAATAACCCCATGTTTTATAGCCAACACACTATAGACTGCCTCAACCCCACCTGCTGCACCTAACAGGTGTCCCGTCATCGATTTAGTAGAACTGACGGCCAGCTTTTTTGCATGGTCTTTAAACACCGTTTTCATCGCCTTAGTTTCAGACATGTCATTAAGTGGCGTTGAAGTACCATGGGCATTAACATAATCTATTTCATCATAATTGATTCCAGCATCTTTCATGGCTATTTCCATGCAGCGAGACGCACCAATTCCATTGGGTGAAGGAGCTGAGATATGATAAGCATCCGCATTACAGCCAAAACCGATAATCTCAGCATAAACTTCTGCCTTTCTCTTAAGTGCACATTCAAGTTCTTCTAAAATAAGGATACCGGCTCCCTCGGCCATGATAAACCCATCCCTGTCTTTTTCAAAGGGGCGGCTGGCTTTCTCTGGTTCATCATTCCGGGTAGAAAGTGCTTTCATTGAGCTGAATCCACCAACAGCCAGTGGGGTGATGGTAGACTCTGCACCTCCGGCAATCATTGCATCTGCATCCCCGCGTTGTATGATCCTTAATGCCTCACCTATAGAATGGTTACCTGTAGCACAAGCTGTAACGATACTACTATTAGGCCCTCGTGCTCCAAAATAAATGGAGATTTGACCAGGGGCAAGATTGACAATAAGCATCGGGATAAAAAAAGGAGTTATCTTTTTAGGACCATGCTTTTGTAAGATATCGTAGTACTTTTCTATAGTAGATAGTCCACCCAGTCCAGACCCTACCAGCACGCCGACCCGATCTGCGTTACTTTCATCAATCTTCAACTGGGAATTTTTAATGGCCATCTTCCCTGCGGCCAGGGCATAATGGATAAAAATATCCATCTTCTTAATCTCTTTTTTCTCAATAAAATCTTCAGGATTAAATCCTTTCACCTCTCCAGCAATCTTACTCACAAAATCACTGGTATCAAATTTGGTGATAGGCCCAATTCCTGATTTGCCCTGGCAGATAGCCTCCCAGTTTTCATCAACCCCAATTCCTATCGGGCTGATTATACCCATTCCTGTTACTACAACTCTTTTTTCCACGATCATGCCTCCTCTTATGTGTTAAGAAGGGCTATCAATTTTCACAACAACGCATTTAAATGCTAAACGTTATTCTGTCGATTGACCTTTAATATAGTTTGAGACATCCTGAACAGTTTGGATTTTCTCTGCATCTTCATCCGGGATTTCCTTCCCGAATTCCTCTTCCAAAACCATCACCAGCTCAACCAGATCGAGAGAATCAGCACCCAAATCATCCACGAAGGATGCCTCAGGTACTACCTCATCTGCACTTACTCCTAATTGCTCTATTATTATATTTTTTATTTTCTCATCAACATTTGTTTCCATTATACCTCCCTTCTTAAATTAGTTGTATCGACAATACCTTGAATGATTTCTAATTACATATACAATCCACCATTTACTCCTATCACCTGACCAGTGATATAATTAGCTTCCTCTGAAGCTAAGAAACATACTGCATTGGCTACATCTTCCGGAGTGCCAAGCTTCTTTATCGGTATCTGTTTAATTAATTCCTCTCTCTCTCTTTCAGGTATTGCATCGGTCATGGCAGTTTCAATAAAACCGGGAGCAACTGCATTAACCGTTATCCCCCGTTCTGCATATTCTCTGGCAACGGCTTTGGTAAATCCAATAACTCCTGCTTTAGAGGCAGAGTAATTAGCCTGACCAGCATTTCCCATAAGACCTGTAATAGAAGCAATATTTATAATCTTACCGCTTTTTTTACGCATCATCACCTTAATAGCAGCTTTGGTAACATTGAAAGTTCCTTTAAGATTAACTGCCATTACCTGATCCCACTGTTCTTCCTTCATCCTGAGAAGGACATTGTCTTTAGTAATGCCCGCATTATTGACTAAAAT
>WTBG01000366.1 GCA_013139225.1 Deltaproteobacteria bacterium | reverse complement strand
AAAAACAGTAAACAGGGGACAGAGTTCAGGGTGAGGTAAGTGATACTGGAGTATGCGATTGCGGATTTCGGAATTATAATCCTAAGTCCAAAACAAAGGGGCTGCATTTAAAAACTTTAGACACTTTAGATCACTTATAAATGATGAATAACCAACAATTACTGGCTAATGATAATCTTTCAGTAAAGACTATCAAAGAAGGTTTAAAGACTGTCTGTTTCGGACAGGAGGTTAAGTATCTTGCTTCTACAGAGTCTACTAATCTTACTGCAAAGAAAATTGCCCAGAGAGGAGGGAATGAGGGAGCATTAGTTATAACAGATTATCAAGCCCAGGGAAGGGGACGCTTGGAACGGAGGTGGTGGTCTCCCCCAGGGGAGAATCTTTTGTTTTCTCTCATTTTTAGACCTCTTTTTGAAATTAACCAGACATTCCGTTTAACTGTATTATCATCTTTAGCTGTTGCAGAGGCTATAAGACGGGAAACCGGTTTAGAGGCATTAATAAAGTGGCCTAATGATGTTTATATTAAAGGGAAAAAGGTATCCGGTATTCTAAGCGAGCTGGGAGTTAAGGATGAACAATTGCAGTATGTAATAGTGGGTATAGGTATCAATGTCAATAGTGATCCATCAATCGACCATGAGATAAGAGATGTTGCAACTTCTATAAGTGTAGAATTAAGGCAAAGCTTTTCTCGGTTGAAGTTGCTTCAAGTCGTTTTAGAGTTGATTGAATATTACTATCATGTTTTAAAAGAAGGTAATTTTATATCGATCAGAAAACATTGGGACGCTCTTTCGTTGATAAAGGGGAAAAAGGTCAAAGTAGTTTCAAGAGGAAATATACAGGAAGGGATTGCTGAATCATTTGACGAAGACGGTTTTCTTATTCTCAGAGATTACTTTGGTAAAAGGAGACGTGTTATCAGTGCAGATGTATCGCTTTCTGTTGTTTAAAAGGTAATTTTCTGAGACGAAGGTTCTTCTTTGTGTTTTTTTTCAGCACTCCATCATTCCATAATGGTGGCAAAAAAGACTTTCAAAACATAGTATCGGTTTTAATAACATTGTAGAATCTGATTATTTACAACACCCAAGTTGTCTATTAATTTCTGGATCCCTGCTTTCGCAGGGATGACAGGCAAGGATGGAACCGATTGAAAAAACGTGTCATTCCCGCGCAAGCGGGAATCCAGTATTGTTAATAATTTCATCAGGGTATTCAACTGGAGACTTCTGGATAACCAGATTGTAAAGTTTCAGATACGTACAAACCATGACTCGATATAAAGCTGTACCCTTAATTCAATCATTATCCACAACACTCAAACCCGTGGAAGTATGCGAGCTTCTCCAGAATGACCCATTTTGTTTCTTCTTAGATAGCGGGATTGATTGCGACCGATTAGGACGTTACTCTTTTCTTGGCAGCGACCCCTTTCTTACTTTTAAGAGTTATGGAGAGAGAAATGAGATTCGGCGGGGGAATAGTGTGGAATTGTTAAAGGGTAACCCCTTTGATATTTTAAAGACCTTGCTTTCCAAATACCGTTTAATTACCCCCCCTGATTTACCGCCTTTTATGGGAGGCGCGGTTGGGTACTTTGCCTATGATCTTAAACATTTTGTTGAGAAACTTCCATCGAGAAGTAAGGATGACATTAATGTTCCCCTCTGCTTTCTTGCCTTCTATGACACGGTTATTATCTTTGACCATTAAAAGGGAAAGCGTGGATCTCTTCAACCGGTTTGCCCGAAGAGAGTGCACATCTGAAACGGATAAGGGCAAAAACACGTTTAGAAGAGTTTTGCCAAAAACTGAACCCCTTAAAAAAACAGATTGAAGCCCCCCATCTTACCTCCACTAAACAGGATTTGCTGGAATTAAATTGCAACTTTACACGAGAGGACTATATCCAGGCTGTCATTAAAGCAAAGGAGTATATTACAGCAGGTGATATATACCAGGTAAATCTTTCCCAGCGATTTACTGCCAAAGTTTCTACACCTTCTTTTGAACTTTACAAAACGCTGCGCAACTTAAATCCTGCTCCTTTTGCCGCTTATCTTAAATGTGGTGAGTCAACTATTATTAGTTCCTCCCCTGAAAGGTTTTTGAGGATATCGGGCAGATCCGTTGAAACCAGACCTATTAAGGGAACACGTCCAAGGGGAAAAAGTAAAGTCGAGGATGAAAGGCTTAAGACTGAACTCCTTCGGAGCATAAAGGATAGAGCAGAACTCATCATGATTGTAGATTTAGAAAGGAATGATTTGGGTAGGGTTTGCAAGTACGGAACGGTTGGAGTACCAGAGACAATAACACTTGAAACCTATGCTACGGTGTTTCACCTCGTTTCTACTATCACCGGTGAGTTAAAAGAGGATAAAGAACATATTGATTGTATTAAAGCCTGTTTCCCTGGTGGATCGATTACAGGAGCACCCAAAATCAGATCTATGGAGATTATCGATGAGCTGGAGCCGACTCAGAGGAAGATCTATACGGGTTCTATCGGATATTTAGGTTTTAATCAACAAACGGACTTAAATATCGTCATTCGAACCATGCTGTATTGTGACAACACTGTTCATTTTCAAGTGGGGGGCGGGATTGTAGCGGATTCCGACCCGGAACTAGAATACGAAGAGACACTCCATAAAGGGAAGGCTCTCATAGAGGCAATTCACCAAGGAAGAGACATCGTTATGCAACCCTCCCAGGCAAGAGCTTAAGCTTTTTTGTTTTCTTCCTCTACCACTTCCTGCAATTGTTCCAGGAAATCAGGGATAGCTGAGGTAACCCGGTTCCAGTTGGGAATGAGGGGTGAGTAAAGGGGATCTTTCCGAAATTCTTCCCCGGCAATCTGGATGGCTCTGGTAAATGCCTCGACCGTGATTGTTTCCTGATGGCGATCAAAGAAGAGTCCATTAATGGCTGCGTCATCATTGTATCGCTTTATGGTATCCTGGGCGGTGCGAAGGTAGGCTACCACCAGGGAATTAAAGAAGCTCTTACTTAGAATCCCCCCCTCTATTGCAAGATTTCTGAAGATGGCTTTAGCAATATCGATGGACATCTTCATCAAACCCGTTTTAGGATTGTCTGCTGAAAGTGGCTGGTGCTTATGCTCATAAGTTTCGCAAAGCTCTACCTGGCAGATTCTTTTAAGAGCGCAATTCCTGTAAACTTCAGCCAGGGTTTCAACCTCCAATCCCCAGTCACCAGGTATTCGATTAATTCGGGCAAGGTCGGTTATCATGGAAAATTCTCCGGCCAGAGGATAACGAAAGCTGTCCAGGTAAACAAGTAGAGGTAGAGGACCCAGAAGTTTTTTCAGGCTTCTGATAATAGGAGTTACGAAAAGACGGGTAACTCTCCCATGCATACGATCCGTTACTCGGGCGTAATAACCTTTGCAAAAGTCATAATCTGTATGCGGTGATGCAATGGGGTAACATAATCTTCCCAGGAGTTCTCGAGAGTAATTAACTATATCGCAATCGTGCAAGGCAATGACTTTGCTCTGCTCCCGAGATAGAATATATCCGTAGGCTGTCCATGCGGAACGGCCTTTACCGTCTGCACCTATAAAAAGGCCATTTTCCTCTAAGAGTTTGTGAAATTTTCCTATGCCAGGACCTGTATTCCAAATGACACGAGTTCTCTGAGGCAGGCTGGAGAAAAACTCTTTTGCCTTGCTAAATTGTTCCTGGTCTGTCCTCCCCATGGTTACCACAATCTCATTGATGTAAGATACCTGCTTGATTTCCCCTATAATATGTTTTAAGGCAGGTGCTTCTAATTCTGCATAGGTTGCTGGAAGTACGAGGGCAATGGGGCGATGACGATTAAATTCAATTAATTCACTTTCCATTCTTTTAAGGTCAACATCACCGAAACGGTGAAATGTAGCGACTACACCGGTTTGATAAATATCAGCCATAAGAACCTCCTTAAGTTTGTAGTGTGGGTATTACACATGTCTCAATCTAGTTTGTTTAATAGGTTTAGCATAGCTTCACACCATCCTTTTGGACCGCTTTCGGGAGCCAGGATCAGGTTGTCAAGCTTAATAGAAGGATCGTAGCTCCCATCAGGTTTTTTAACCAGGATAGGGTAATCTGCAACCTTAAGCATCGGCAGATCATTGAGACTATCTCCTAAGGCAACTGTCTTTATACGTGCCGATTGCTGTTTGTAGATATCTTTAAGTAGTAATACCGCTTTTCCTTTATCATTGGGGCCAGTGAGGTGGTAAAAACGCCCGCCCCGGTTAATCTCAAGATTTGAACTGCTGGCCATTTCTTGAAGCAGACCTTCGGCAGTCGCATCCTCCAGTATAAAGGGCTCGTCATAGTCTCTCTTTTTTGCCAGTATTGCATGTGATGGGGAAAAGCCACAGAGATCAGCCACCTCCTTAAGAGTAAGATCACCAAACCCCCTAAGCTTACCTGGCAAGTGGGTACACATCTGATTAAAAACCTCTCTTAATTTAGTGTAGGGAGTCCCAAGTTCAATTACGAGATGGTTAGCATCTTCTCTGGTAATGTGAAACTTATGTGAAAAATAGCCTTTAGGGATAAAGATTGCACCGCCATTTTCCGAAATGAAGGGGTGAATATTTTTTAGTTGAAATTGAATCTCTTCTATTTCAGCTCTGGTCTTGCTGGTGCAAAAAATAAGGGGAATATTTTTTTCTTTTAATGCATTAATAGCAGGAATGGCAGCTTCGGAGGAATAAGTCTCATGCTCTAGAAGAGTTCCATCTAAATCAGTAAAGACTAAGAGATAAAAACCCTTATGTAAACTGTGTTCAATCAAAAAATCTCCGGCTAATGATTTTTTGGATGTAAAGTGGTTTTGTAAAGAGAAACCATCTTATTAAAATTACTCTAATATGTCAAAGGGAAATAACCTGGCATTGAAAATGGTTGCGTCCGGCAGTATTGCCCCGTTTTTTATATTGATTTCTAATCATTATACTTATAGTATTGTGACAAACATAATGATACTGGATACTAGACAAACAAGTTGTTCGTCAAACGGTTGCGCTGCTCGTTTAGTCATTCGTCATTCAACCAAAATCCTATAGGGCTTTGGTAAAGATTCATTGTGTGAAAAAGAGAGGTGATTGGTATGGATGGCCTGGTTTACATCAATGGTGAATTGATTCCGAAGGAAGAAGCCAGGATCTCTGTCTTTGATCATGGATTTCTCTATGGGAATGGTCTCTTTGAAACCATGCGGGCTTACAAAAAACGTGTTTTTAGAATAGAGCACCATCTGCAGAGATTATTTTTTTCTCTGGAGTACTTAAAGTTCCCCATCCCATTTACTTTTAGTTCTGTAAAAGAAGCCATTTATAAAACAATAGAAGCCAATCGATTAGAAGATGCCTATATTCGTCTGAATGTTACCCGGGGCGAGGGTGCTACTGTACCTGATCCCGCAACCTGTAAGACCCCTAATCTTATAGTTATCACCCGGGAATATGTGTCTTACACACCTGCTCTTTATCAAAAGGGATACAGGGGTAAAGTGGTTAGTGTAAAAACAAGTCCTCATTCTCCCTCTGCTAATATGAAGACTTTAAACTTCCTTAATCATATCATTGCCAAAATGGAAGCAAAGGAGTCGGGTTTTAACGAGGGAATTATGGTTAATACAGAAGGATTTATTACAGAGGGAACAGTGAGTAATATCTTTATGGTGAAAGATGGTTCCTTATCTACTCCTGCAAAAGAGATGGGTTTGTTACCGGGGATAACACGTCAAGCTGTTCTTGAAATAGCAGAGGCTAAACAAATGCAGGCAGAGGAAGGAAAGATAACTCTTAATAAATTGCTGGAAGCGGATGAGGCTTTTCTAACCAATTCCCTGGTGGAGATTATGCCACTGATAGAGGTAGATGGACATGCTGTTGGGAAAGGCACACCTGGTCCTGTTACACAGGAGCTTATACGTTCCTACAAAGAGCTAGTAAGAAAAGAACTCAAGCTTTGAATGCCTAACATTTTATGATGAAAATAACTTCGGCAGAATTTATCAAAAGTGCTTTAAAACAGTCAGATTATCCTGGGGAATCCCTTCCAGAGGTTGCCTTTGCGGGAAAGTCGAATGTGGGCAAATCCACTCTCATCAATACTTTGCTGAACAGGAAGAATCTCGTTAAAACCAGCTCCAGTCCTGGCAGAACTCAGATGCTCAACTTTTTTCGTATTAATAACCAGATTAACTTTGTTGATTTCCCTGGATATGGATTTGCAAAAGTTCCAGTTAGGGTGAGAGCGCAGTGGAAGCCTATGGTAGAAAACTATCTGAAATACCGAAAGACTTTAAAAATGGTCATTATTCTTTTAGATGCCCGGAGGGAACCAAGTTCGGATGATGCTTCTCTTATCAAATGGCTTGAAACTTTTGGTATTCCTTTTCTCATTGTGTTGACTAAATCTGATAAAATCTCCAAAAATAAATGCAGCGCCCAGAAAAAGATCATCAAAGATTTTCTCCTGTTAAAAGATGAGGAAATTATCTGCTTTTCAGCTGTGACAGGAATGGGAAAGCAGGAGATTATAAAACGCATTATAAGAGTCATATAACTTTCAGAATTTAACTTGTTTAAAGTCTCACTTATAATTTAAAAATAGACAGTTTCAGACGTATAATGACAATCCCTGCAATTTAGAAAGATTCGAGAGAGGTCGTATTTATGAAAATTCTTGTTACTGGTGGAGCCGGTTTCATTGCTTCAAACTTTATTCGCTATATACACAGTAAGCACCCGGATTACCAGGTGATAAACCTGGATAATCTTACCTATGCGGGGAATTTGGAAAATCTGGAGGATGTTTCCAACCAGAGCTTTTATAGATTTGTCAAAGGAGACATAACAGATGCCTCCTTGGTGGGTGAGGAACTTAAAGAAGGAGTTGATGTACTGGTCAATTTTGCTGCAGAGTCTCATGTTGATCGAAGCATTTATGATGCCTCCAGTTTTATCAGGACTAATATTTTGGGTACCCAGGTTCTGCTTGAAGCTTCTAATAAATACAAGGTTGGTAGATTCGTCCAGATTTCTACTGATGAGGTTTATGGTTCCCTGGGTCCTGAGGGATTTTTCACAGAAAGCTCTCCCCTACATCCCAACAGTCCTTATTCGGCCAGCAAGGCTGGGGCAG
>WTBG01000066.1 GCA_013139225.1 Deltaproteobacteria bacterium | reverse complement strand
TTTTATTTTAAGTTCACCCCTCTTTGATTCTACAATTACATAATCGTCCTCCTCCACACCACAATCTTTTGCAGTGTCAGGATGTATTTCAAGATAAGGTTCTGGATTAAGCTTTCTCAAACTTGGTATGTTACGATGCTGTGAGTGAAGGTACATAGGCTGTCTGCCACCAGTAATCAGTGTATGAGGATAGTCTTTAGCAAGATCCTGCCTGCTCAATATACTCTCCTTAGGTTCTTTATACACTGGCAGAGGATCATAACCGTTTGATTCTATGGATTTTGAATGAATCTCTATTTTCCCCGAATATGTATAGAAACCGTCTTTGAGGAATTTACCAGGTGGTATTTTATTCATAATACCTTCTGGGTGTTTCCTGAGCTCTTCATATGTTGCTCCAGTAGGTTCTACAACAACGTTTACAAGTTCTTCAAAGTTTTGCCAGGGAAAGTATTTGCCATAGCCCATCTTTTTAGCCAGCTCCCACCAGAACTTCCAGTCAGCAAGGCACTCACCGCCATCTACAGCTTTGTTTTGCAAATTTAAAGGCATGGTTGCAACTTCCTCCCGCTCTAAAAAGAAGGCAGCAGGAAGCACTAAATCCGCATATTGAGTCGTTTCAGTCATAAACAGATCAATGACTGTTACAAATTCCATTTTTTTAAGGGCGTCTCGTACAGCATTTGTATTAGCCAACTGAGGTATTGGTGAACCACCTGCAACGATTAACGCTTTTATTGGACTCTCATCTTTTTCTAAAATCTTTTCTATTACCACTAACGCCTGAGCTTGATTTATCATACTCACAAACATGGGATGTTCTTCCATCCCGATAGGATCAACTGAAGGTTTGGGGATGTCATCAATGCTTGCAGGTGCTAAAACAGTAGAGGAAAGGAAAGTATTTCCACCTTTAACATCGATATTTCCAGTGATGGTAAGTAAAATTGAGATTGCTCTTAGTGTTTGCACAGTATTGGTTTGATGTTCAACACCGACACCCGGTATGATACCTGCTGGTTTGGTAGTAGCAAACATAAGAGCTGCTTTTTCAATTTCATCTCGAGGGACCAGGGTAATTTTTTCAACCTTTTCTAAATCATACTCCTTAACCATCTCTTGCAGCTCTTCAAAACCTGAAGTGTATTTTTCTACATATTCCTTATCATAAAGACCTTTTTCAATAATCACCCTCATCATACCCAAAACCAGGGCACCATCTGTTCCCGGTCTAACCTTAATGTGAACATCTGCAAGCTTCGCAATACCAGGAGTTCTTGGATCAATAATGATAAATTTCACACCTTTTTCTTTAAGTTCTGTAAATATTTTTATTGTACGAGGCATACTACAACCAGCAAAGCTACCGCTGGCAAATGGGTTTGAGCCCCAAATGATGATACACTTGCTATTTTCTACATCTGCAAAAGCCAAATTGCCAAAAGTAGCTATCCCATTTAGTAAATGAGGAATAAAACACTCACTGGCAGCAGAGCAGAGGTTTACCGATCCATAAGCGTTAAGAAAACGTTTCATGCAAAACATCGCAATGCAGTTCTTTACATAAGTCTGCCCATGATAGACAGCAAGGCTGCTAGCACCATATCTTTCCTTCAATTCATCCAATTTGTGAGCCATCAAATCAAGTGCCTCATCCCAATTGATTTGCTTCCAGCCTCCATTCTCTTTTTTCATTGGATGTTTCAAACGATCAGGAGCATACATTATGTCAAGAGCAACTCTACCCTTAATGCATAAATCTCCTTTGCTTCTTAGATGTTCTTTCAATCCTTCGACTTTTTTAACTTTATTGTCTTCTACAGTTGCCTGCATCCCGCAGGTCCTCTCACAAACACTACAAAATGTTTTAACAACCTTTTCCATTTACCATCTCCTCTTATAAGTAATAATTCAATTTGGGTGAATTTCGTTTTAACATGATTATAATATAGCACAATTTAATTGAAAATATCCAGCATCCAGTGGCGTGTTTTTCTTGTCATTCTTTTTTTAATCCCGCAATTTTACCCCGTGAAATGATCTTTGCATATATTTAACCGGGGCCGAAATCCAAATTCCGCAATCGCATAATTCATTATCCAGTATAAGCAACGATTCAGAGATCCTTACACTTTTTTATTAACACCATCAATTGCACTTTCTACTTCTGAAAATAATTTGTGGAATAATCTTACATCCCTTCTTTCCAGTTTCATTCTTCCTAAAACCCTTCTAAAACGGTCTATAAAATCTTTAATGTCAACTCTTGGATGAAATTTTATAGCCTTTAAGCAGGACTCCAAATGCTGATACATATACTCTATCTCTCTGTTTTCTGCTAAATCCCACTTAAAATCCTCAATCTTTTCTACATTCTGAATCTGCTGATATAACTCATAACAATAAATCATTACCGCTTGAGCTATATTAACTGCAGGCTGTTTGACTGCTGTTGGAATAGTAGATACCATATTGCAACATCTCAGCTCTTCATTTGAAAGCCATTTAGATTCCCTTCCAAAAACCAAAGCAATTTTTTTATTACTACCAATCCTCTTAACTTCTTTTGCTATCTCTCTAGGGGTATATAGAGGATAATGACGTCCTCTAACTCTTTTAGTTGTCCCTACTATAAACTTAAAAGAACCCAATCCTTCTTTTAAATTATCATAAACAAGTGCCTCGTCAATTATATCTTTAGATTTATGGGCAAGAGCATAGGCTTCAAGTCTTTTATAAGGAGCTGGATTTATCAATATCAGTTCTTTCAGCCCCATATTCTTCATCCCACGCGCAACTGAACCTATATTCTCTGGATATTTCGTGCCAACCAGTACAATTGAAATTTTTGAAAGTGCTGTCATGCTAGCAACTTTTAAATTGATAGGTAGAAAAAGTTCATTGTTAAAACATAAAAAGCACAAAAAGGAATTCCCTTCTTACCCCTCTGTGCATTTATCTTTGTTTACAACAAATGATTTAAGCAAGGTTGAATATCCCATTATCTGTTAGGATATCCTGTTCTAATCCCTTCTTCAAACAGGTTTTTAAGCGGGGTGGTACCGAATTTTACAATCTTTTCTACCAGTTCCGGTCTTTTCTTCTGAATCATTGGGATCAATTCCTGAATAGCTGCCGTTAA
>WTBG01000073.1 GCA_013139225.1 Deltaproteobacteria bacterium | reverse complement strand
GTATGAGGGATTTTAACGTATGCTTTCTGTTGAAGAAGCTTTGAAGAAATACTGGGGTTACGACAGCTTTTTGCCGTTACAGAAGAAAGCTATGGATTGTGTAATTGGCGGGCAAGACTCGATAGTTGTTCTGTCAACGGGAGGAGGGAAATCACTTTGTTACCAGGCACCGGCAGTGGTGATGTCGGGTATGGCAGTAGTAATCTCACCCCTGATATCCCTGATGAAAGATCAGGTTGATGCTTTAGCCGAATGTGGTGTTCCGGCGGCGCGTTTTGAAAGTACTCAATCACTTAAAGAACGAGATGCTGTTATCTCCCAGATTTACAAGAAAACGCTTAAACTCCTTTACTTATCACCCGAGAGAATCGTTTCAGACAGTTTTGTTGAACTCCTGAGAAAAACCGGTATTTCTTTGATTGCCGTGGATGAGGCTCACTGCGTAAGTATGTGGGGGCATGACTTCAGACCGGAATATAGGGAACTCGGATTTCTAAAGGATGCCTTTCCCAATATTGCTATCCATGCTTATACAGCTACTGCAACTGAACATGTCAGACGTGATATTGCCCGGCAGTTGTGTCTAGATAATCCCGAAGTGCTGCTCGGCTCGTTTGATCGGCCGAATCTCATTTACAGGGTTGAACGGCGAACTGACAAATTGAATCAGGTCTGCACTGTGCTTGATCGTCACAAAGGTGAAACAGGTATTATTTATTGTATCCGGCGTGCCGATGTAGATGAGCTGTCTTTTAAGTTGGCTGACAGGGGTTACAGGGTTGCGCCATACCACGCGGGTATGACTGATGATGACCGAAAGAGAAACCAGGATTTATTCATTGAGGAAAAAATAGACATCATAGTTGCAACTATCGCATTCGGCATGGGTATTGATAAATCAAACGTCCGTTACGTGATTCACACCGGAATGTCTAAATCACTGGAGCACTATCAGCAGGAAAGCGGACGTGCAGGGCGTGATGGACTCGAAGCTGAGTGCTGCATGTTCTGTTCGGGAAGTGACTATGTTACCTGGAAAACTATCCTGCAAAACATGGAACCGGAAGCAAATAATATAGCCTTGAGCAAGCTGAGTAGAATGTATGAATATTGTACGGGAGTTGTGTGCAGGCACGGGGCAATCCTAAGCTACTTTGGTCAGAATCTGAACAAGAACAACTGCGCTGCCTGCGATGTATGTCTTGGTGATCTGGACTGCATGGAAGACTCACTTGTAACCTCACAAAAAATACTTTCATGTGTTATTCGCCTGGGCGAGCGTTTTGGTGCTGACTACACAGCATCGGTGCTGATTGGTTCGTGTGAGCAGAGAGTAATGGCAAGCGGACACAACGAGTTAAGTACCTACGGCATTCTATCCGACTCTAAAAAAAGCATAACACGCGACTGGATTGAACAGCTTGTGACGCAGGATTATATAAAAAAGACCGAGGAATATAATGTTCTGAAAGTAACTGAGAAAGGATGGAGACTCCTGAAAGGAGAAGAAACACCCCGCCTGCTCAGACCTGCGAAGAAGCGTGCCAAAGTACCAAAGCCTGCTAAAGATTCATGGGAGAATGTTAACAGGGGATTGTTCGAGGTGTTGCGAAATCTCAGGCGGGTGATTGCAAATAAAAGGGGAGTTCCAGCCTACATAGTATTTAGCGACGTGACATTGCGTGACATGGCGAGGCGCAAACCCTCCACGGCAAGTGACTTTCTAAAAGTTAGCGGAGTGGGATTAAAAAAAGAAGAGCAGTATGGCACGACCTTTCTTAACGCTATAAAGAAATACTGTCTTGGTAATTCTATTGAAATGAAAAAGGGTTGAGCTTCAATTGTCAAGAGTAAAGATTTGACCCGAGATTGAAAAATTGCAGGGCGTTTTTGTAGAAAACCTTTTCTTGATTGTCTTCATTAGGGAAAAGAGTGCGAATAAATTCGATGTATTCTTTCATGGGAGTGAGCGGCCAGTCAGAGCCATATAATAAGCGGGAGGGGTTATCAATCCATTCTACTGCTTCTCTGATCCTGGGCAGTTGGTATTTTAAGACATATTTGTAATCATCACTTCCTGCCACAAATCCAGAGAGGTCAGCATAAACATTCTCGTTTTTACTTACCACCTCGGCAGCATCCATAAGCCAGGGATTACCCAGATGGGCTATAAGAAATTTTACCTGTCGATATTCTACCGCTATCTCATCAATGCCTAAGGGGTGAGCATATTTTAACCTGCCATTGGAAGATTCTGTGTCTCCAGTATGGAAGACAACAGGAACATTAAGTTTTTCAGCTAATCGGTAATATGTTCGATAAACCGGTGCATCAGGAGGGAAAGGGAAGTAACCAAGATATATTTTAAGGCCTTTAATTCTACCAGAAGCAATACACTCACGGGTTCTTCCCAAATATTTATCGCCGGCAAAGAAAGGATTGATCCCGCCAATGTAAGTAATGTCTGGTAACCTGAGGTTTTCTGCTGTTTCATAAGGAGTAGGCGCATGGATGTCCATTCCCATGTCAAGACTGCGAAGTCCCATAGAAACACAGTGTGTTACATTGCATGATTCCATTTCTTTTGTGAGTCCCTTAGAACTGAAATCAACTCCGCAGTGATAAGCTATACGTTTGAGCCACTGACTGTCAAAATCGGCGTGTATGTGAGCATCAATGATTTGCATGTTAGATATTCACCACAGAGATCGCCCCAGATAAATAGCTTCGCCATGTTGAAATAAATATTGTCCCAGCTTGAATAATCTACTATTTGCACAAAAAATAATTTTACATGGTAAACATTTAACGGGACAGGCGGAGTACGCTGAGATTAATAGATAGTTAAGTAAAAGCATAAAATTCCAAATCTACACTTTCTTGCTTTCCCTTTCAAGAAAACCCATCCTGTTTTCCATGACTTTAATAATTTCATTAAGCTTGGTTTGAAATGCAGCTAATGTCTGCTCATGTTTTATTTCTACTAGTTTAGTATGCCAGAACTCAATTGTATCTTTCTCTGTTTTAAGGCGGTCAAGCTCTACCTTCTTCCTCATCATCTCTTCAAACTGTTTGTCCATAGTATCTGTCTCCTTTAATTAGAAAGGTTCGGTATTTCCTTTTTAACAAATTATTCAGTGAACATAAGATGTGATGTGTTTTTTAAAGTGATACTGGATGCTTGATGCTGGATACTGGATACTGGATACTGGATACTGGATACTGGATACTGGATAAATCTTATTATATTTCAAAATAACTGAGCCTTTCCTTTATGAGCTTGTTTGTGTTTCCAGTACGCCACTCACGAGGATATCCCAGAGGACTTTTCTTTGCCTGAACATGTTTTATCTTAAGAGAGCTTTTTATGTGACTGTGGCCGCAGATGGTATGGGTAACAATGCTTTCACCCAGGATGATGTTCCCCAGCCCTTCACTGCCCATAAATGCACTAAAGAAGTCAAAAGGAAGACGATTTGGATAGAAAAGAATTTTGCTGAAGGGAACATGGTGGGTTACAGCTATGATTTTATCAGCACCCTGACGATTAAGTGATGTTATTTGTTTTTGCAATGAATCTTCCATTTCTTGAGCTACTTCCTCATCGCTTTTTCTTCTGTTCCCTGAGCCATTCATCCAATAGGCAAAATTACGGTCACTCCAGGTGAGTTTCTCGTTATACTGTTTGTTCCGGTATGTTTCGATAGAGAACCTGCTATCGTATTTTTTATTTCTCAGAGTATAATCGTACCAGCCTATAGTTCCCGCAAAGCCGATCCCATCAATTAAATGAGGTTCTAATCCCAGGTAGAGAAAGTCGTTGCGTTTGCATATCCGAGGGAGAATTTCTCTATATTTTATTTCGCTGTGCATACCTCTCTGCAGACTGGGTGGGGAATCAATCCAGATGTCGTGGTTACCTGCGACTAAGAGTTTTTTGCATGAAAGAGAAGAGAATTTGTTTAGTGTCTTTTCAAACTTTTGAGTATTAGCAGCAATATCACCAGCGATAATGAAAATGTCAGGTTTAATAACGAATAATCTATCAATTATATGATCAATAAGTTTGAAACTCTCTGGCGAGATATCAACATGCAAGTCGGAGATGAAGGCGATTTTCATAGTGCAAGGGCCACAAAGGGCAGAGAGATATGATTAATATTTTATTTTAATAAGACTGTTCCCGTGTCGACGAAAAGGCATATATTATCTAGCTTATTATTGTTCTTATGGCAAGAGGAAAAAGCAGTATGTAGTTGCGGGGTGCGGGGTGGGAGTTATGAGTTGTTGGGATATGGGATCTATAGAAGATTCATTGTGTGTAAATCTAGATTTAATCTGTCAGATATTGTGAAAAAGTTTTGATAAAAAATTCTCACGTTAGCATAGAGACTGTCGAAAAACCCTAAAACTCTCATTTCGGGTTTTGTAACTACTTGATTTGACTATCCTTAAAATTCACAAAAATGCAAATTTGGACTTTTTCGACAGTCTCATATGTAAGGTGTGCAAATGCTGTTTTCAAGACTATTGCAAGCAGTGTTAACAAAATGGCTAGACAGATCAACCGCAACATGTATCAATTCAGGATATTATTCAGGATATTATTATTGACACACAAGTGGGGTTTTTCTATACTTACCCCATCAAAAAGCGAGATCTTATCAATAACGAATTGATTTAACAATCGGGTTATTTGCCACCCAATGGAGGTAACCTATGGCTGAAAAAATGCACTCCGAAAAAAGCAATAGCGGTGTATCACGCCGTAACTTTCTGACCACCGGCGCTGTCGGCGTAGCCGCTGTCACCGCCGGCTGCGTATTAGGGTCAAGAGCCCACGCCTCACCATCAGGTGCTGCCGGCGCAACATCGCGCAAGCTCAGCCTGTCGGCGCCATTCGACACCTTTCGTGACTATATTATGGCCCTTGAGGAACGCGGCCTGTTGCTGCGCTTTGAACAATTGGATCAGGATGCCTATGAAATGACGGCCCTGATGTACCGGCTTATTGATGATTACGGCTATGAAGAAGCACCGGCGATTTTGGCGGAACAGGTAAAAATCAACGGACAATGGGTCAAGGGGCCGCTTGTTGCTAATCACCAGGGGCACCTTGATACCGAGGCTATCGTATTTGGGGTGGAGCCGATTCCCGGCGACGCCCGCGGGACCTATCGCAAAGCAATGGCTCACCTGCAAGGGAGGTTGGAAAATGGGGAGTATCCGCAGATCGAACCGATTGAAGTTCAAAGGGATCAGGCCATGTGCAAGCAGGTCGTGCTTCGGGGGGATGAGGTCGATCTCTCCCGGTTTGCCTTTATCCAGAGCAATCCCTCAGATGGGGGGCGCTATATCAACACGGGTTCGGTGTTTACATCCGACCCAAAGATGGGAATGAATTACGGAACCTATCGTTGCCAGCTCCGGGGGCCTCGTATCATTGGCGTAAATCCGGAACCGAACCAGACCGGATGGAAGCATCTGATGGAGGCAAGAAAACGCGGCGAAAAGGCGGCTAAGGCAGCCATTGTGTTGGGGCAGGATCCCTATGTATGGGTGGTCAGCGGCTCACGGGTTGCCAACCGCAGGCGCAAGGGGCCCATCGACGAACTGGCCATTGCCGGCGGATTGCGGGGCAAAGCGCTGGAAGTCGTGCGTTGCGAAATCAGTGATATGCTGGTGCCCGCTCACGCGGAGCTCGTCATCGAGGGTGAAATCCCCCTGGACCAGCCCGGTCTGCCCGAGGGGCCTTTTGGCGAGATGTGTGGCTATCTGGGACTGAAGAAGAAAGAGAACTTTTTTATGAACGTTACGACGGTGACCCACCGCCGGGATCCCTGGCTGCTGAATGTGTTTACCGGTGCGACCCGGGGTTACGTAACAGGCCCCACAGCGGTCCTTTACAACACCGGATTTAAGCGCTTTATTCCTCAGTTAATCGAGCTGCACTCACCGGTCCACGCTCCGGGGATAACCTATATTCGGATCAAAAAGACGGCAGCGGGGCAAGGCATCGACGCCGGTAAGGTCCTGGCCTCAATGATACCGATTTTCAAGGTAGTGATCGTCGTGGACGATGACATCGATGTCCTGGACCCAAACCAGATTGACAATGCACTGGCCACGCGCTGGCAGGCCGGCACAGCCAGCCACATTTACAAGGAGGCACGGGGCTTACCGCTGGATCCAAGCTCGAAGGTGCGCGGCAAAACCAGCAAAATCGTTATTGACGCCACCCGGCAATGGCCCGAAGAAGGCGGCCCGGATGTTTATCCGGAGCTAAACCGCACGCTGCTTGAGCGGGGGGCGCCTGACGCCCTGGCACAGGTGGATGCAAAATGGGGAGGCCTTATCAAAGGATACAGGTGCAGCCGCTAAGCTGGAAAGCATTGAGGGGCAACTCTTCACTTTTAGAAAAAACCATGAAATTAAGTTTAGTTAAATGTCCTGACTGTGTGCACGAATATCTGCTGGCATTTTCCTGCAAGCGTCGCCACTTCTGCCCCTCATGCCATCAAAAACGGGTGATCGAGTTTGGTGAACGGCTCTGTACGGAGGTCTTGAAAAAGGTTCCCCACCGCCATTTCATCTTAAGCATACCTAACATACTGCGCCGCTACGTGTTTAAACAGGGTTTACTGGTTAATAAAGAGGACTTATGCCACGTGTTTTACAAATTATTATGATGGCGTTGTCAGGAACAGCTGTTACTGGGGCTGTTCACTACTACCTTTATAGACGATTGGTTAAGCACACCCAAATTGGGTCTCCATGGCGACAGATCGCAAAATGGACCATTTTTGCGCTCTTTTTAAGTGTTTTTCTGTCGTTTATAGTCAGGCGGTATATGCCGTTTGAAATTGGTCGGGTGGTGATGTTTGTACCCTATATTTGGATGGGATCCATTACCTTTATCTTCTTGATACTTCTAGTTTCTGATCTGATGAAACTTGTCCTTTCAGGGATCAGAAAAGTAGGAGGTGGAAAACCGACCGACCCTGAGCGACGGATCTTTTTTGCCCGCATGGCTGCTGCTATCTCAGCTGTGACTGCGGTTGGTTTTGGGGCCTTTGCCGTACCCAATGCCTTGCGAAAGGCTCAGGTCAAGCTCGTGGAGGTTAAGCTCGCCAGGTTGCCAAAAGTGCTGAGTGGATTTACCATTGTTCAAATTACAGATCTTCATATCGGAATAAACCTGGGCCGTGCTTGGGCTGAACAAGTTGTTCAGCAGGTCAACGCACTCAAGCCAGACCTAATAGCGATCACAGGAGACCTGGTTGACGGCTCTCCTGACAGATTGAGACATGAGGTTGAACCACTGGCCGATCTCAAAGCACCAAACGGGGTCTTTTTTGTCACTGGCAATCACGAGTACTATTCGGGAATAACAGAGTGGATACCAGAGTTGGAGAAGCTCGGAATGAGGGTGTTGCGCAATGAGCGGGTCAGTGTGGGCCTGGGAAAAGCATCTTTCGACCTGGCAGGAATCGATGATTCGGCCGCAAGAGACAGGCTTAAAGTGCCTGGACATGGTCCAGACCTGAAAAAGGCAGTAAAAGATCGCGATCCCCAAAAAGAGCTTGTTCTGCTTGCCCACCAGCCCAGAGAGGTTTTCGAGGCAGCAGAGCACAATGTGGGATTGCTCCTGTCAGGCCATACCCATGGTGGTCAGTTTTGGCCATATACCTACTTTGTCTATATGAGCCAGCCTTACAGATCCGGTCTTCACAGACACACCGACAATACCCAAGTCTACGTCAGCGAAGGCACGGGCTACTGGGGTCCACCCATGCGCCTCGGTACACAAGGAGAGATAACCCTGGTGAAACTTTTAAGCGGTCAGGATAATATCGATACTGTGTAGGGGGCCCTTTGTCTTTGTCATTTGCTGTAGAGCATCGCACCTAAAGAATAACAGGCAACCCAAGGGGTGTCTCTACGTATGCAGGGTTTTCAGACTGTCCAAGGTGTCGCAGACAAAACCCAGCTTGAATCTTCTAATTGTTTCTTTTTTTGTCCCATTTCCTAAGGGTGTAGTAATCGTCTTTCATTTCCTCAAATGTGTTTCTATCGAAGGTATTACCTTTGCGAATGATGATGCCTTGTCCTGCGCCTGGGAACTCGAGCTCTGGATTGAACAGTCCAAAGACGCCTTCGCATTCTTCCGCAGCTTATTCAAGAAATTCTCCGACGATACTTCCTTTATGACCGAAGTCTGCTTTCAGATTTAAGCCGCTGTGCATGGGAATCGTTGAAGGAGTTTTATCAGGTTTTAGTTGATGAAGATCAATCAGTGCCGGGGGCTTCAATTGCCATACAAACCTTTGGTAATCTCTTAGGGTTCAATCCTCATGCGCATGTTCTCATCTCGGATAGATGTTTATGGAAATGGTCAGTTAAAGTTTGCTCCAAAGTTCCACTTAAAAGATCTGGAAGCCAAATTCCAGTATAAGGTTCTTAAGATGCTTCTTAAAAAAGGCAAAATTAACAAAGACCTGATAAGCATGCTTTTGTCATGGAGACATTCGGGTTTTAATGTCTTTTGTGGCAGAAGGATATACCCAAGAGATGAAACGGCCATGGAGAATCTTGCCCGATACATCGTGCATCCTTTTTACAGGAAAGGATGGCCTACCTGCGGGATGAGAGCAAAGTTGTTTATCAATCCAAAGACGCTAAGCAGACAAAAATCTTTGATGCGCTGGAATGGTTGGCTGCCATGTGTTTCCACATGCCAAATCGGGGAGAACAAATGATCAGGTACTATGGATATTACAGCAACGTATTCAGGGAAAAACGAAAAAAAGAAGAGCAGGATAACATCATCCCATGCATCATTGAAGAGGATGGTATCTCACCTGAACAGAGAAAGACTTGGGCACAATTGATACAAAATATTTATGAAGTTTATTATCCCTTTGCCTGTCCGACGTAATTCAAATATTTATTTCACTTGATGTCCCCATCAAGGACACCGCTCAGAAAGCCGGAATTATCAGCACTACGATGTGTATCTTACTGTAAATGCCTACCTGAAAATGACCTCCAATAATGGCAAGAAACCTTCACTTCTTACGTAAATCACAGTCTGAGGTTTTCAGTACTGCGTAAAAATCTTGCGGTCATTTTTATTGACGCACAAGCATTATTTTTCTATACTTACCCCATTAAAAGCGACTTCTTATCGATCGTAGCGAACAAAAGGATGAGACATATGAACATTCAGGTTATTTACTATTCCAAGTACGGTTCCACAAGGCAGATTGCAGAATCTATAGCAAAAAAGCTGGGAACTGATAATGTAACTGATATTCGGGAGCATAAAGCAATCACCGGAGATCTGATCATAATTGGTTCTGCTATTTTCAAGGAAGTAGCACATGAAGAGATAATGCAATTGCTTTCGGACGAGCAAGGAAAGTTGAAGGAAAAACAGGTTGCCATCTTTGTAGTTTGCCTCAGCAGGGAGCGTACAACAAAGAAGATCGATAACAAGGAAGGAGGAGGGCCTGTTTACATAGAGAAATTTGAAAAAGTCCTGGCCAAGGTCCCATTTGCGAGTAAGATTTTCGGGGGAAGGATGATTCTCGCAGAAATGGACGATGCTGACCGAGAAAGAACCAAAGAGTTTGCAAAAAGAGTGAGGATGCCTCTTAAGGATGTTAACGTTATGTCAGAGGCAGAAGTGGATGAATTTGCACAGGATATCAAAGATAAGTTGAACGTATAGATGGGAGTCAAAAAACTACTTGTAAGTTGGCTATTCACCTACATCCCACTTTTTTCTTTTCTCATTGAAGATACTAATACATGTTGTGCCTGTTTCGCAAATATATAAGACTACTCACATTCTCAAATCCCACCCCTTAGCTGATGACTACTCAGATCCTGACTATCCTTTTGAGGCCTATATGTAAAAAAGGCGGCACAGGTTTCAAGGAAGTGGTTTGCATAAAATTCTCTTATCAGGCATAAAGTTTGCCGATATTCTCTTCATGATTCCTGTCTGTTAATTTCTCCAGAATGTTAAACCTACCCCATCAGCCTGGCTGAGCTCGGCCAAGCCATATCTTGTTATGGCTTTGACCTTGACACACAAGAGGAACCTTCCTATACTTATCCCATCAAAAAGCGAGTTCTTCAATCCAATCAATTATCAATTGGGAACAAAGTTTATATAACCGGAAGGGGTGTAGAAAATGAAGGAATATGACGTTATAGTGGTCGGGGCCGGGCCAGCGGGCTGCGCTGCGGCCAAAGCGGCGAGCCGGCATGGTGTCAGGGTTATCCTGATCGAGGAGCACCAGGCCATCGGATCTCCCCGACACTGCCCCGGCAGGCTCCATAGCTCTAGCTTCACACGGGAAATCCTCAAGGACCTGGATCCACGCGTTATCGTCTGTGAATACCGGAGCCGTCGCTATTTCGCGCCATCAGGCAAGGTAATCAAAGAGACACCACTACCGGCTGAGAGTGCCTACCAAGTGCAACGGGATGAATTTGACCGGGAACTCGCACGTCAGGCTGCATTGGCCGGAGCCGAGATCGTTTTGAACACACGGGTCACTGGCCTCTATAAAGAGAAAGCCCACACCCGGGGCGTGACAACGGCCTCAGGCGACATGCCTGTAGTGCTCGGCCAAGTGGTGATCGTCGCTTCAGGCACCAAGGGCAGGCTTTCTGGAATCCCCAAGCAGGAGAAGCTCACCCAGCCTGACGAGACTCCTTTCGGTGGTTTCCTGGTTGATTTGGTGGGCATCCGCGACATCGAGCCTGGCGTGATCGAGACCTACCTCGGCGCAACGTTCGAGATGGGCATCAACGTTCTCTGGACCAGTAATCAGCATGAGGGAATCATCGGCTTCACGGACATGAACTGGTACCGCCGACTCTTGAGCGGCGACTCCTTCGCCGGATGTAAATTCAGAGACGCGCACCCGGTTCAGATCTTCGGCTACGTGGTGGGTTCCGCGGGTGGGAGCAAACTGGAGCACCCCGTTAAGACCAACCTGATACTAGTGGGTGACGCCGCCGGTTTTACCAGCATCACCCATGCGATTGTTTCCGGCCGCAACGCCGGCGATGTTGCCGCCACCTCAGTGCGGGACGGCAATACCGGTGAAGCGAGTCTCCAGCGCTACGTAGATAAATGCCGTGAGTCCGGTCTCTACCGGGATACCCTGAGCTGGTCCCCGCGCATGGCGAGCTTAAAGGGGCGTTCCGACGCCGAGATCGAGGCCCTGATACCCGAGATGCTGGCCAATAATGAGATTCGCTACGGGGACGTGTGGGACTTCTAAGGGTGGCTGGTGCCAGGCGCTGACATCTCCGGACTTGGTGTAAATAGCCTCAAAGCTAGAGAATACAAATGTGCAGCTGATTCCGGTTGTTAAACACAACTCCATATATTGTTTCTCCTTTATTCAGCAAAAAAACTAATTCTCTGATATCAACTCAAAAGAAACGAAGTCCTAAAAAGTTGATATTAGCAAAGAGACTGTCGAAAAAGTCCAAATTTGCCACTTTGCTTAATTTTTGGTGTAATAAAATCAATTAGTTACAAAGTGCAAAATTGATATTTTAGGGTTTTTCGACAATCTCAAATGCATGTTACGGTAAAATTTGTCTGAAGGAGACTTTCTGTTTGCAAGTATCCTACACTATTTTGCTTATTTTGAACACCCCAACATACGGTATCGAGACCTTTACTAAAAGTTTTAAATGGCGTGGATTATTACAAACCACGTTATTTGTTATTCATCCTCAACCTTCACTCCTAAGCTCTCTCATATCATTCTGGGTTGCCTTTGACCTTTGACAATAAGACTTCTTGTGTTATAAAGAACTATACCAATAAAACTTCATTAGCTTAGGGGTTATGCTATAGATATTTGAGAAGAATGAAAAATTATATATAATAATCATGAGGAGATAGTTTGTGAAATTTAGTATAAATGTGAATAGGAAATTTTATACTGTTGATGTTGATCCCCAAAAGCCCCTCTTATGGGTATTACGGGAAGATATTGGCATGTGCGGGACTAAATATAGTTGTGGAATTGGCATATGCGGAAGTTGCACCGTGTTTTTAGATGGTATTGCTTCCCCCTCGTGCACGCTTAAAGTAGAGTCTGTCGGCAGAATGAAAGTTACTACTATTGAGGGCCTTAATAGTAAGATAGGAAGATCTGTTAAAGAGGCCTGGATTGAGGAGAAGGTCTCCCAGTGTGGCTATTGTCAACCGGGACAAATCATGAAGGCAACTTATCTGCTCTCTAATAATTCGGACCCATCTGATGAGGATATTGATGAAACTATGACTAACCTCTGCCGTTGCGGTACCTATCAGAGAATCAGGTCAGCCATTAAAAAAGTTGCTACTAACATTAATTTGTGAAGGTGATGAGATGGAAATTCAATTGACCCGCCGGACCTTTTTGAAAACCACAACTCTTGGTCTCACCGGACTTACCCTTGGGTGTAGTATTGGGCCCTGGCCCTTCGATAGAAAATTTTCAAACGTTACCGTCTGGCTCACTATCTCTGAAGACAACTGGATAACCATTATGGTTCCCAAAGCCGAAATGGGTCAGGGTGTTTCCACCGCACTTCCTATGATCGTAGCCGAAGAGCTTGAAGCAGACTGGACAAAGGTTACGTTTGCATTGAGAGGGGAACTGGGAGACTATTCTATCAGTGGGGCAATGGGGGTGAGTGGAATAACTGGGGGGAGTACCTCCATTAGTACGATGTTTGAACCCCTGAGAGAGATGGGAGCTGCTGCTAAAGAAATGCTGGTTACCGCTTGTGCCCAAAGGTGGCAGGTTGAGCCAGAGAGCTTAACAGCGAGAAACAGCTTTATAACTCATTCCACCATGAGAAGCATTACGTATGGTGCATTAGCAGAAGAAGCTAATTTACTTCCTATTCCTGAAAACCCGCAACTAAAAGATCCAAGTGCATTCAGCATAATCGGTCAGCCCCTTGATCGGTTAGACACACCGGATCATATCGAGGGGAGATCTGTTTTTGGTACAGATGTTAAAGTTCCTGAAATGTTATACGCAGCAGTGAGGCAGTCACCAGTCTTTGGAGGACAGGTCGCCCATTTTGATCCCTCAATTATTGAAGGCACTACTGCCGAAGCCATTCTAGAGATTCCCGGAGGGGTTGCTGTCGTTGCGAAGAGTTATTGGGAAGCTGAAAAGGTAGCTCAGTCTCTTGAAATTGATTTCCACATTCCAGAAGAGATGGAAGCTCTCAGCAGTGAAGATATCTCTCAGCAGCTCACACAGGACCTTAGCACGCCTGGTTCACAGGTAAGGTTAATCGGCGACCCTATTGCTGCTATGGAATCTGCACCCATAAAAGTAGAAGCTCTTTATGTGGTGCCCTTTTTAGCTCATGCTGCCATGGAGCCTATGACCTGCACCGCAAAGGTTACTCCTGAAAGCTGCGAGGTGTGGGTTCCCACCCAGGGGGCTCGCATAGTGCAGGCTGTAACAAGAGCGAACACAGGTCTTGATGTTTCTTCGATCGAAGTCTATCCCACCCACCTGGGTGGAGGGTTTGGTCGCAAGGTTGAATCTGATTATGTCACCCAGGCCGTTTTGGCTTCCAAGGCTGTAGGTAAGCCAGTAAAGGTCATCTGGTCGAGGCAAGAAGATATGCAACATGATTATTACCGGCCAGCGTTTAAAGCAGAGCTAAAAGGTGGCATCGGTGAGAGTACCGGAATTGTCAGCTGGATAGGGAAAAGTGCTGGGCCTTCACTAATGGCAGGAGGGTTCTTCGACTTCATGTCAACCGCCGGCTTTTCACCTCTACCCTATGATGTCCCCAATATGAGTGCACACTACGTTGAATCCGATTTTGGTGTTCCCATCGGATGGTGGCGTTCGATAGGGTCCTCCCAGAACGTGTTTTTTGTTGAAAGTTTTGTTGATGAACTAGCCGGTGCGGCAGGAGAGGACCCTTTAACATTTAGAGGAGAACATCTTAAAAACAATGAACGGAGGCTTGCAGTGCTGGAGAGAGTTGCAGAAATGGCAAACTGGGGTCAACCCGTTGTTCCGGGGGCTGCTCAGGGAGTGGCATTGGCTTTGCACGGCGCATCTGTACTGGCTCAGATTGCTGAGGTGTCGGTTGATTCGGGAGGTGAAATTAGAGTCCACACGGTTTACTGTGCTCTCGACTGTGGTGGCGTGGTGAATCCAGACATTGTAGAAGCCCAAATAGAAGGTGCCGTTATCTTCGGATTAACCGCAGCTCTCTATGGTGAGATCACTATTGAGAATGGCCGCGTGCGGCAGTCGAATTTTCATGATTATCCGCTGATTACCATGATTGATGCCCCCCTCGTTAAAACCACAATTATTAAAAGTGATGCCAGACCTTCGGGTGTAGGAGAAATCGGCGTTCCACCTATCGCTCCGGCAGTAACCAATGCAATCTTTGCTGCTACTGGACACAGAGTTAGGTATTTACCGATTAGTCTTTACGAATTTAGTTAATGGTGCTTGTCTCAGGGGGAAATGTAAACCACCACTATTAATGCTCGATGTAGTTATGTCGCACAATTTATTCCACACCTTGATATTTTTATGCATATTTACTTCACACTTATCTCTAAGTTTGTAGTTTTTTAAGTGCCCCACTTAGGAGGGAACGCTATGACCAAATTCTATGATCTTATAGTAGTTGGAGCCGGTCCTGCCGGCATTATGGCTGCTAAGGTTGCTGCACAAAACGGTCTTTCGGTAGTACTGCTGGAAAGAAAGAAAAACATACCGGCTATAGGAAGATCATGTGCGACTATGTTTGCCATTGAAGATGACTACCTCTTTGGTGAACGAATGTTTTTTAATGATAAGCAGAAAAGGTTGGTTTTTCCGGTAAATGGATTTAGTGTAAGTTATGATGGACCACACAAGAATTTTTATGGGCAAATGCTCTACGCACCCGATGGAAAAGCGTGTCTGAAAATTGGTGATTATGAAGAAAATCTGAGAAAAGGGGACAGCGGTCGTTTATCAGTAGTGTATGACAAGGAAACGCTCTTAAGGGGCATGCTGCGAGAGGCAGAAGAAATGGGTGCTAAAATAATCCCCGGAATGAATGTCAATGGTGTAACAAGGAGTGAAAAATCACTTACAGTAACTACAATGACCGATAATACTTTTGAAGGTACCTTTGTGATTGCTGCAGATGGTTTAAATTCACGAATTGCAGATGTTCTCGGTTTAAACAAGAAGAGAATATTCTATGGGACCGTAACAACAATTTCCTATGAGGTGACTGGGGTATCCCTACCGGCTCCCTACACCTATAAAATGACCAACATATTCGAGGAGAAACATGGTATTCCCCTTACCTACGGTATCGTCCCAAAGGCAACGGGAGATGAAACATTCTGGTTTTTCGCCGGCGGTCCGGCAGATGAGCGCATTGATTACGAGGAAGAAATCCACAGGTTTATGAAAAGTAGCCCCTTTTCTTCCTGGTTTGAAAAAGCCCAGTTGAGAGAAAGGAAAAGTGCTATTCTAAACTTCTGGTCGCCTATTGAAGACCCCTACTGTGATAATGTACTTGTCGTTGGGGATGCAGCCTGGTCAATAGAGGCTGAGATCACCGGTTCCATCATGTGCGGTTGGAAGGCCGCCAACACGGTAACCCTGGCATTAAGAGACAATCGACCCAACAGAGAAGGGGTCCAAACCTACCTTACCTGGTGGAAGGATTCGTTTCTACAATATGATTATAAAGGATATTTGAGAAGTCTTGCAATGCTCTATGTACTCAATGCAGAAGACGTTCGTTACGTGTATTCCTTGTTGGATAAACCACTTTCCTGCACTCTCAACCCTCACAAACTTGAAGAGTTGATGAACGCTGCCATCCTTGAGCGCTTACCTGTTATTCAAACCGAGCGTCCTGAAATTCTTGAGAAATTTCAGAAAATTGCCACTGAACCTCTTGAAGATCTTTTAAAAGTATTACAATGATCACTGGGGGTATATAAATTGGAAATTTTCATATAGCAATGCTCATTACATCTTCTCCAGCAGCAGAACTCTATGCGGATTAATCTGATTCTCAAATCCCGCACTGGAAAATTTAAAATGATTGACAAATTAATGTCATTTTATAAATTCATAATGACCCAGAAGTCATTACTATAGTTTGAAATAACCATCAGAGAAAGGAAAGTAGTATGGTCAAGATAGATTCGAACAAGTGTACGGGATGTGGTGGATGTATTGATCTTTGCCCTGTCATAGCAATAAGCATGATCAATGATGTTCTTACAATCAATGATGATCTTTGCACAGGATGTAGTATTTGTATCAAGGTTTGTCCTATGAGTGCACCTTATGAAGAAAAAGAATAAATAGTTGTTCCAAGAGGGGAGTAAAAACATGGCAAAAAGATATGATCTAGTAGTAGTAGGTGCTGGCCCGGCAGGTTTAATGGCTGCGAAGGTAGCAGGAGAAAACGGTATCAAAACGGCCCTGATAGAAAGAAGAAAAGATATATCGATAACGAGGAGGACAGACGGGGGGGCATTAGGGTTGAAAAGCTATCTTTTTAAACAGATGTTGACCTATAATCCACGGGACAAGAGGTTTTGTTTTCCTACCAGTGGTTTTTCGCTCAGTTACGATGGTCCAATCAAGAGCCTCTATGGGTTCCGTGTCTGTTCACCGGGCGGTAATTACATCACTTTTGGAGATTGGAAGGAGCTGAGAAAGGATCCGGAGAAAAACAGGGTAGGTGTTGCCCTTGATAAAGGTTTGCTTTTGAAAGGAATATTAGATGAGATTGAAAAAAAACAGGATGTCGATGTCTATTTAGGGAAAAACTTTACCCATATAGAAAAGAGTGGTGAAAAGTGGAAGATTACCGCAGATGAGAATGAATTTGTGGCTAAGTATGTTATCGCAGCAGACGGGATAAACTCCCGCATCACCAGAATCCTGGGCATGAATAAACAGAGGAAATTCCTGGGAACCTCTAAATACCTCACCCTTACCCTAGAAAATGTTGAGCCGCCTGAGGAGATCGACGGGTTCCTCTTTATACTTACCGACTATGGGGTTTTTGATATACTTCCTATCTGTTATGAAGGAAGATTTCATGTAGATCATTTCACCCGTAATCCCGAAGTGAACCTTTTAGAGGAATTGAATAAATTTATGAATGAGGACAAAGTGTACTCTACCTGGTTTAAGAAGGCACGAAAAACGGGTGAAGTCCAATCGTGTGTGGTCAATCTCAATAGCCCGATTAAAGATCCTTACCATGACGGTGTGCTTATTATAGGAGACGCTGCCTGGATCCAGGAGATGGGCAATATGGGTGCCTTTTGTTGTGGGTGGAAGGCGGCAAATGCCTTAAGCCTGGCCCTTGT
>WTBG01000264.1 GCA_013139225.1 Deltaproteobacteria bacterium | reverse complement strand
AACACATCAGCCCAGGTGGTTTTTCAAAACCAGAATTGGGGTACCTCAGTGTTTGGAGTTGATCCTGATTATCAATGGATTAAAAACTGGCCAATAGAACATGGAGAATTTTTTACGATTCAGGATGTAAAAGCTGCCACCAAAGTTTGTATCATTGGTAAGACAGTTGCAGAAAAGCTTTTTGGAGAGCAGGATCCTGTGGGGCAGGTAATCCGAGTTAAAAGAATACCTTTCAGGGTGGTGGGGTTATTGACTCCAAAGGGACAGACGGCTTTCGGCCAGGATCAGGATGATACCATAATCGTACCATATACTACTGCACAGAGACGGTTGCTGGGAATTGCCCATCTTACCATGGTGATGGCATCGGCTATCTCCATGGATCTTATGGCTGATGCCCAGGAACAGATTAGAGATCTGCTCAAGCATAGACATCAAATCAAGAGGGGGGAAGATGATGATTTCACAGTCAGAAATCTTGCTGACCTTACCGCGGTATTTTCAACCATTACAGGTGTATTGACTCTCTTGCTGGGCAGTATTGCCTCAATTTCTCTTGTGGTGGGGGGCATTGGTGTCATGAATATCATGCTGGTTTCGATCACTGAGAGGACGAGAGAAATAGGGATACGCATGTCAGTAGGAGCAAAACCTAAAGACATTCTCCTTCAATTTTTATTTGAGGCAGTTCTGCTCAGTTTGATAGGAGGAGGTATTGGTGTTTTCTTAGGGATTGGTCTAACTTCTGCTATTACTTACTTTACAGGATGGCTTTCTCCTATTTCACTGAATGCTATCCTTGTGGCTTTCCTTTTCTCTGCCAGTGTGGGAATTTTCTTTGGGATCTATCCGGCACGGAAAGCATCCCGAATGAATCCCATTGATGCATTACGATATGAATAAGGTGGATAGCTTCGCAAATTCATTGTCAAAAACATACACTACAATATGTTGGGTTCTATTCTGCAATTAGATTCTATTCCTATTGCAACAACTTCTCTGTAGCAATATCGAGGAGTTTCCCTGAAGGTTTCTTTGGACAAAAACTGCACATTTTGATACACTCCTTCGCATATTTAGGAACCATTTTTATTCCTCGTATTAAAATACATCACCATATTGCTATTGGTGTAATTGCTAAAAGATAAGGGCAAAAATGAAACTTAATATAATCTTTCCCAAAAGAGAAAATGACTGGTTTAACAATGCGGTTGGCAAGCTCGCAATGCCTGTCGCTCCTACCTACCTGGCAGCTCTTACCCCCCATGATGTGGAAATCAGAATTACCGACATGATGGCTGGAGATATCGTAGATTATGAAGAAGAAGTCGATCTGGTTGCCATTACCGTAAGGACGCCCGTTGTAGTACAAGCTTACAGGGTTGCTGATGAATTTCGGAGCCGTGATGTATCCGTGATACTGGGGGGCCCGCATGCCACTGTCTTACCATTGGAAGCAAAAAATCACGCCGATGCAATCGTCGTAGGCGAGGCAGAAAATATCTGGAACATCCTGCTCAAAGATTTTCAGACAAATAACCTGAAAGACTTTTATATCGGCGGACCCTTCAGTTCAGAAAGCTTACCGGGAGAAATTTACCATATAAAGGAAAGACCTGATCTCCATGGCATACCTCGCTTGCGCCGCGATCTACTTCCCCGACGAAGATACCTCATGGATTCTATCTTTACTTCCAGAGGTTGTTCGTATAAGTGCACTTTCTGCGGCAACCCAAAATTGTTTGGTTCCACATTACGCCACCGTCCGATAGATGAGGTAGTTGGTGAGATCGAGACTCTGCCTGCAAATTACCTTAACATTAACGATAACATCTTTGGCAACCTAAATGACCATCAATATTACTTTGATCTGTATGGAGAACTGGCAAAACTCACCAAAAAGAGATTCTGGTTTGGAGAAGGCGCACTTGCTGTTTTAGGCTTTGATAACGGAAAAGCCCTGGTGAAACGTGCTGCCGATAGCGGTCTTTTTAGACTTGTTGTGGGGATTGAGTCAGTTCACGGTCAAAGTATAACCCAAGCAGGAGCCAGGGAGAAATTAGGATTAAACCATGGGGAACATTTTAACGCTGATAAGATACAAAACTCCATAAAAACTATTCAGGACTTTGGCATAGAAATATTTGGGTTCTTTATGATTGGCTTTGATGCAGATTCCCCGGACACTCTACGAAAGATCATAGATTTCTGTCACAAGACAAAGATCATTCCAATGATAACCATCCTCTCACCTACACCTGATTCTCCTCTTTATGAAAAATTTAAATCTGAGGGACGACTATTGTCTGACCTTAGTTGGAACCAATACGTAAGTCCAGAACTCATTTTTAAACATCCTTCCATGACAGGCAAAGAGATGCAAAGAATAAGAGATGAAATCCTCAATGATTTATACAGGCTCATACCCATAGCAAAGAGGGTAATAAGTACCATCAGTAAACGTCCTCACCCAATTGTATTTTTTAGTTCTCTCTTCACCCAGCTCGGCATTAGACAAGGGGTAAAAAAGGAACAAACGGTGTGACAGAGCAAACAACCTGTTAACCAATGCAGTAAAATTCCTGGGAGAAGGGAGCTCGGAAGATCTAGCGGGCAAATTTCTTCAAGATCAACACCTTCAAAAACAAAAAACATTGTCCCGGTGGTTGCTCAATATTCCTCGCAAAAAGGACCTTTCTCATTCGAGCCACCCATAAATGCAGTGCAGACAAAGGATGGTGCTCCATAGGCATACCAGGTCTTGCCCGATTCTTCAGCCGCACAGCGGTTGCTGTCACTGGTCATGCCTTTCTCGACCATACAACTGTTGCCCTGGGTTACCACAACGGTGGAGGCATCAGCTCCCTGCTGGCTCTTGCAGAAACTTTCTACCTCGGATTTGGTCCAGTCCTGGTTGATCGGAAAGTCGGCGCAGTTGTCATCAACAAACGTGCTCTCATACCGACAGGTCAACACCTGTGAATCATCCGGTATCGGCTTTCCGTCACCACAGCTGGGACACTCCGAAGCATCCGCCACACAGGTTCCATCAGAGCATAGAATGGGTTTGGTATCAGGACAACCCGCCTCTCCAACAGACTCAAGCATGATTTCCTTTGCGAGGACGGCAGATTGATGTACTCTTCCACTGAGAGGAAAGGTAAATGCCGGCTGCTTATTACCCCAGTAATAGTCAGCAACCATCGGAATCGGAGGAAATTTTTCACGCATTTGGAGATGGATATACAATTGATAATCACCCTCAAGGGAATATTC
>WTBG01000051.1 GCA_013139225.1 Deltaproteobacteria bacterium | reverse complement strand
CCAGAGGTATGATTTCTTTGAGAAGACTCCTTAATGAGAAAGTGGCAGTAATCAAGGTCAATTTCGACCATGGTGATTTCTTTTGTGCTTTCAATTTTGGTTAGATAATTTTTAAAATCTTTAGGTGTGGTAACAGAAGCTATAAGGTCATTTATTCCCTTCTGATCACTGGTTAAGAACTGGAATATGGTAAGTTCTTGATCATTTTTAGGCTTAATAGCCAAAATTAATCGCTCTCCAAGCGGATCAATTGTAGTGGCATAAGCGGTAGGAGGGAGCAGTGGTACCTTCTTTTTCTCTGTTTTAGTCTTTATGTCAGGCTCAGTGGGAGAAACCTCTATGCCTTTGTTTTTTAAACGGTAGAGTGTTTTTTTAATGTTTTTGGATAGCTCTTTGTCTTTTGTTTCCTTAAGTACCTGGTTTAGCAGGTGTGCTGAATTTTTATCTGCAAAGGAACCCAGGAAATCGATTATATTGTGTGCTATTTTACTTTTTGTGCTGAGGATCTTTAAGAGGAGAGGCAGGGTTTTTTCTCCTTTCAAGTGGGTTAATTCCATGACAATGCCCAGTTGAAAAGAAGGAGGTGTCTCACAAAACTTTTTGAAAAGTGTAGTACCATCATGGGATTCCAGAGAATTACTGCTTTCCAACAAGGTTGAAAATTGATTAGCTATTTCTTCTGCTTTATTTGTGTCTTCTAATAGCTGATGGTTTATCATGCTGTCAGACCTGATAAGATAGTGGAGCACATCTATGGTTATTCGGGGGGCAAGCGTCTCCTTTTGCACTATGCTGTTAAGACTCTCGCTCAAACTTAACCTCTTAAGATGGGGGAAGAGGTGGTTAATCATAAACTCTTGCTCAGGTATGGTGCTTTTGCCGAACCTTTTGGCTAGCAAGGTAGTGTAGTCGATATTGGAATTTTCCAATTCTCTTATTTTGTTAAAGAGATTGGTAGTATCAGGCAGTGGTGAACATTCTGCAACGATTGCATCTACTATCTTAGAAATCTTCGTCTTGTCATCAGCAGAAGATTTTGCCTTTTTGGGGGTTGCATGCTTCTTCATGGTTTAAGAACTCCCGCTAAAAAATTCGATTGGATTATAGTGAATATTTCTCTGTAAGTCAAAAGATTTCGCCTGAACTCTCTTAAGTGGACGAACCATTCCTAATATATTTATTTTTTTTGATTGTAAAGTAATAATTTTAGTATTATACATCAATAAAAGAATTAAGAAATTGGGGGATTAAGGAATTGGGGGATTTGCGGTATGCGATGCGAGATAAATAACCCTAATCCCAGAATTTCTAAATCCCTAAATTCCTAAATCATATATAATTTATGTGGAGAAACATATGGTAAGAACACGGTTTGCACCCAGTCCTACGGGGCATCTGCACATCGGCAGTGCTAGAACGGCCTTATTTAACTGGCTTTTTTCCAGACATCATGGGGGTGATTTCATCTTGCGCATCGAAGACACCGATAGGGTTCGTTCAACTGAAGAATCAACACTTGCTATATTTGAGGCTTTGAAATGGCTGGGTCTTGACTGGGATGAAGAGCCCTTTTACCAGAGCCAAAGAACAGACATATACAAAGAATATCTGGAAAACCTTTTAAACCAGGGGAAAGTTTATCGTTGTTATTGTGATCCTGATGAACTGGAAGAGAAAAAGAAGCTGGCTTTTGCTCGAAAGGAAAAACCAAAATATGACGGAAAATGCCGAGAACTAACTGAAACGTATCCTGACAAGCCCTTTGTTATCAGGTTTAAATCCCCTCAGAGTGGAAAAACAGAAGTGGATGATCTCATAAAAGGTAAAATAATCTTTGAAAATTCAGAGCTTGATGATCTCATTTTATACCGTAGAGATGGCACACCCACCTACAATTTTGTCGTTGTAGTCGATGATGTTAACATGAAGATCACCCATATTATCAGGGGAGATGACCATGTGAATAATACTCCACGGCAGATTTTATTGTATCAGGCACTCAACGCCCCGCTTCCAGAATTTGCCCACATGCCTCTCACTTTGGGTAAGGACAAAGCAAGACTTAGCAAAAGGCACGGTGCTACTTCTGTGATGGCCTATAAAGAGATGGGATACCTTCCCCAGGCGATGATCAATTTCCTGGTCAGATTGGGGTGGTCTTACGGTGATCAGGAAATCTTTAGCATGGATGAGTTAGTGGAAAAATTTAGTCTGGAAAATGTAGGGATATCAGCAGGTATTTTTAATCCTGATAAACTGCTATGGTTAAACAGCCACTATATCAAGGAGGAAACAGATGAAAGCCTGGCCGGATTGCTCATTCCGTTTCTTGAAAAAAAGGGTGTTAAGGTGGATGATGTCAAGTTTCTGGCTAAAATCATAAAAGGTTTTAAAGAGAGAAGTAAGACCTTGGATGAGATGGCTGATAAGACTCTGTTTTATTTCAAAGATGAAATAGAATATCAACCAAAAGCTGCAAAAAAATTTCTAACACTTGAGATAGTAGATGTTTTAACGGAAGTGATAAATCGTTTTGAGAAGGCAGAAGATTTTAGCGAAGAGGGAATTGAAACCATTTTTGATAAGATTACATCTGAGCACAACATAACCTTAGGTCAGCTTGCCCAGCCACACCGGGTTGCCTTGACAGGAGGTACCGCAAGCCCGGGGATTTATGAGGTAATAGCAAACCTGGGAAAGGAGCGGGTGATAAAGAGGTTAAAGGATGCAATAATATTTATAGAAAATTATGGCTAGTGACAAATATTCCCTTGACATGTGCTTAAATTATGCATATAATATTAGCATATTTAGGAGGTGACTTCATGAGAACTACTTTAAATATTCCTGATGAACTCATAAGAGAGCTTCATCGATTTTCTAATGAAAAATCAAAGACTAAGGCAATTTCTACTGCCATAAAAGATTACATTCGGCGGAAGAAGATTGAACATCTTCTTGCTCTCCATGGCAAGATAAACATTGATTATGATTGGGCTAAAGAGGAGGAGAAGGAAATAGAACTTGAAGAGAAAGAGAGAAAGAAGAATGAAAATGGCTAGCATCATTGTTGATACGTGTATATGGATTGAGTATTTCAAGGGGTGCCCCACAATAAAAGAAGAATTAGAAAACCTCATGCGCGCACATTCTCTTTGCTTATGTGGAATTGTTATCTATGAACTTTTCCAAGGGATCAAAGATCCGAAAGAAAAAGAAATGGTTCGAACCGATTTTGAAGCATTCCCCTATTTAGAGATGAATCGATCTACCTGGGAAATAGCTGCCAATCTCTCTTTGTCTTTGCGAAATAGAGGTATTACGATACCTTCCTCAGATTTGATACTTGCCTCTTTAGCCATAAAGAACAAGTGCATGGTTTTTACTAATGATGCACACTTCGATAAAATTCCAGATACTTACATCTATCAACCTAAGAAACTATAATATCAAAGAATTTCATGCTTTTCCAGCCCAAAGCTTGTGAGTGGTTAATAAAGTTCTTGATGGACCAACACAGGATTGACGTATGATCAGTGCAAGCTGTTGGATGAAAGTAATGCTTTGCTAAGTAAGTGCATTGAGTTTCGCACTAATTTCATCTTGATGTTTGTCATAAACAGGACACTTGGGACAATTTTCCTTCATCCATTTACCTATCATCACCTTTTGCTCGTCTGAGACCTTTTGGAGGAGAGGCTTCCAGTCGAGTTCCCAACAACTTATTTTCTGCTCAAACGCAGGACAGGGCCTTTTTGCTTCTCCTTCTGCCCTGGCCATACAATCATGTTTTAAATCCCAACATCCTTCACTCATAGTAGTCTCCTTTTTGGTGAGATTAATATAAAACCTCTCTATAGTATTTCTCTGTCCAGTCTTTACCAAAATTACCATAAAGGCATAAACTCAAAACATTTCGTCTTTTAAATCCTTGCAGGGTACTTATTATATCTCTATTGAGGGGATATTACTACAGAAAATCTTTGGTGTATGTAAATAAGGAAGAATAAAAATGGCGTGAAATGTAATATTTAACGCCATTATAACTTTTCGGTAAGAATCTTTCTGTAAAATATTGGCTGACTGCAAATCTTGGGGGTCTCCGCTTGAGCTTTGCTTCAAATATTACTGACACGTTACTTTTCCGCAATACTCCTGACAGTAAGCTTTTTGGGAATTGTATTTTGCACTCCGTTTAATGATTTTGCCTGACCTCAGTTGT